>NZ_SLWB01000010.1 GCF_004340205.1 Acetobacteroides hydrogenigenes | reverse complement strand
CGCTCCCGTTCCCTTCCGTGCCACTCTTCAGCAGCGCCGCTGTTCCCGATTGCGGATGCAAAAGTACGCCCTTTTTCCGAACCTGCAAGCCCTACACCATACTTTACCGCGTTAACGAACGTTGCACGCCTTAGGAAGAGGGCGTTGGAGGGGAAAGTTTTTTGAAAAGGTATAGGTATCGACCTATTTTATGCATCACACATGGACATTTCTTTCAATGCACAGATCAAAAGTGCATCTATAAAAAATTGCCATTACTACATTATCCTTCAAGACTCATTTTCAAGAAATAACCATATATGCTTACCTCTTCCTCCTTATAATACGACTGTCATCGTTATTGCAACGATATCAATACTTCCTATTTTGCAGAATCTCCTTTAAACGATCCAAAACTATATCCTTTTTGTTTTAGGTTCTTTATAATCTCATCTAGACGAAGGTAAAGCTTATCAGTTCGTTCGCCATGCGTACCTGGATGGATAAGAAGAATAGCGCCGTTCAATCCATTTACATCGCTTTTTTCCGTATCGTAAAGCAGATTAATAATCTGATCCGAAGATCGATAGTTCTTCATCGAAGGAGTTGTATAGTCTGCATTAGTATATGTTTTCGGCGAAAGCATAACAACCTTCAATCCAGCCGCATTACTTCGAGCCACAATATCTTTGTTATAGTGCTCGTATGGAGGAATAAACCAATTTACATCCTTAATACTTGCCCCTAGCTTTGTTAACTCCAGCAGATTATTTCGAATATCTGCATCAAGGCTATCTGGCGTTACAAGCGTATTCTTTTTGTTTTCCCAGCTAACGTAAAGAAGATGCTTGTCGGAATGAGGACCGACATAGTATCCATCCTTAATAAGTTGCTTAACGGTGGCGCCATGCAGTCGAATGCAATTCCCTGTTAAGAAAAAGTTTCCAGGAATACCATTAGCTTTAAGCGTCTTTCTAACATAGTCGATCCCTTCAAAAGCAGAATCAGCAGTAAATACTAGGTAAATCTTTTTTTGCCTAATATCCATGCGAATAATGGCCCCTTGGTCATCCTTTATGTAACTGCCCAATGTAGGTGTAGCGTTCCTTTTTTCAAGAGATGACAAGTAAAAGGTGGTCGATGCAGTACCGTCCATTGTAGGCTCGTTAGACGAATAGTCGTGAATTGCATCATGATACACTGCTATCCCATTCTGAAATGGCAGGTAAACATCCGGATTCTTAAGCATTACCCCTCGCAAACTTTTAAATATACTTTGATAAACAGGCCCATCAACTAAACCGCCCCATGTAGGATCGCCCCACTCGTTGGTGTAGGCCGAATGTGGCAGCAAAGGAGTATCAGCTCCACTAGGATAGCCACAGATCATAGAAGTACCCCAAGGGTTGCACCCAAATATCCAGTCGCGAAGGGCAGCCTCCATTTCCAAGAAGCGCGGATCTCCTGTAGCTTCATTGTAAAGTCGAGCCTGGGTTAGAGCCCCAAACACAAAGTTGTTAGAGCACCATAGGAACGGCACTCCATTCATAAACGGATCATCTCCTGCCCTCTTTAGAATATCGTCCAAGCCTTGACGCATATATTCTATGTATCTCTTTTGGGTATTATGGTCAGCTGAAGAAGCAATAAGATAGTGCCCCAAATTAACGAATGGGTACCACTCGTAATGGCGAGCCGTCCCCGTTTCCATCCATGGGGTTATAGGCTCCTGCTTACCCCAACTATCAGCTTTATCCAAATAGGATTTATCTCCTGTTAACTGGCTAATTGCTGCGGCAGCAAGCTCCATGTCATCAACATAGTTCCCCTCTTCATAAAAATACGGAGATACCGTGCAGGCTGTTTGACAAACACCGGGATAAGCCTCTCCGTATGCGTAGGCTTCTTTCGATTTTTTCGCTATCGACTTCGCAAACACAGGATCGATATTGGCAAAAACCTTAGATCCTAAAGCAAAAGCAGAAGCGAACTTACCGGCCGTCGATGCCACTCCTGTTGTTCTATTCTTGTACTTTCCTAATCCTTGCACCTTCCCTGTTACGAAGTAAACAGGGCGACCTAAGCCTGGTCCCCAACCATAATCGACCTTATCCTGGCTCGGAGATCTAAAATTGGCATGATCTCGATCATCGGCAATCTGATTAAACATTACCGATGTGTCGGGATTCATTCTTACCAGCCAGTCTAAACCCCACCTTGCTTCATCAAGTATATCCGGAATTCCATTCTTTCCCCTTTGCCCCAAAGCGTTGTGCTCATCCTTAAACGCGTGGGGATTCTTAGTGTAGGCAAAGAGCATTTGGAATACAGCATTTGCCGAAGTTGTTACATACTGAAGATAGTCGGCAGCATCGTGCCAACCACCTCTTACATCGATATGCTCACCTGTGCGAGTGGGATGATCGACAATGTATCCGTCGTGCTGATGGCAAAGCGTATCGAGGTATGGATTGTACCCACAGCGCTGCTGCCTCATGTAGTTTAACACATAATCGGCAGCGCCCTTATATATATCATCGCCAATTACGAAATTTAACGATCGAACTCCATTAGCCTCTATGTAGTAGGCTCCTTCCTTATCGAGAGGCGTAAAAGGGAGCCGGAAAGCGGACTTCATTCCCCAGCTTTGAGCATTGCGCAAAATAGGTTTTCCCTTAAAAACGACCTTGTTTGTCTTAGCATCTCTTACAGTAAACATCTTTAAGGTTAAAGGTTCGGTGGATAGGAAAACTGCCACTTTAGGCGTTTGGGGTAGATATCCAGCCTGATTAATCCGCACACACGTTGTTTGCGAATAAGATATTATTGACCAGGTTAGTAGCAGAAATAGCAGTAGTAGATTTTTTTTCATTGTTGGTGCCGTTTTGTGATCAGGTAAACATAGCGATAAAGCTACTATTTCCACCCTTATTAGCTAAAGGTTATTCGTGCGCAACAAAGAGCTCTACACGCAAAAGCATCGCACGGTTACAGATCTGCGATTATGACATTTCGTCGCACAGAGTGCCTGTCATAGCGAAGGAGTCCGAACACAGTCCGAACGCACTCCGAACAAAGTGCGCTGTCAATTTGACACACCACCCTACATTAGGCCGCAAAAAAAGCATCATTACGGCAAATTTTTCTACCTTTAAATGTGAGATCATTTGCGTTTTCCTATCATAACCCAAGTAATCACATGGCAAAGATTGCAGATAATATCATTCTTACAGGAATAAAGGGGATGCTGGGCGACATGCTCGTATTCCGGGAGGTAAAAGGGCAAACCATTGTTTCGACAAAGCCTAAAAAACCCACAAGCCGAACACAGAAACAGCAAGAAGGACAGGAACGATTCAAAAAGGCGATTGCTTACGCAAAGTCAGCCATGGCAGATGCCGACACTAAGGCGCTATACGCAACCGGAATAAGCTCTCGCTGCTCGTCTGCCCATCAGGTAGCCATTGCCGACTACCTTAATGCCCCTCGTATCGAAAGCATCGACACAAGCCATTACAACGGACAGGCCGGAAGCTCCATCATCGTAAATGCCTCCGACGATTTCATGGTTGTAACGGTTCAGGTAACAATTCATACTGCAGATGGCGAGCAGCTTGAAAGTGGAAATGCCGTCAAAAATGCAACGGACAACTTTTGGACTTACACAACAACCCAGCAAAACGCATCTAATGCAAATTGCCAAGCAACCATAACCGCCACGGATCTCCCAGGGAATACGACCACACGGTCTTTTGCGCTATAAGCCTCCAAAAAATAAAGGCTCGCTTGCGCGAGCCTTTGGCTATATCAGAAAAGATCTACCTACTTTACGGGTACATTCTTTAAAGTTTCCACTAGGAAGTTCCAGAATTTCTCTACGGTATCTATTTTTACCTTTTCATCGGGAGAATGTGGGTAGCGGATCGTTGGACCAAACGAGATCATATCCCAGTTTGGGTATACTCCACCAAGCAGACCACATTCCAATCCTGCGTGGATTGCCTTAATGGTTGGAACTTTTCCGTACATCTTTTGGTAAACCTCCTGCATAGTGGTCAGAATTGGAGAGTTTAGGTTTGGCTTCCACCCAGGATACTGTCCATCCATCCAAACTTCAAAACCGGCAAGCTTAAATACGCTGGCGATTTGATTTTCGAGATCGAGTTTAGCGCTATCCACCGAACTGCGAAGCAGGCATAGCACCTTTCCTTCTCCACCCTTTACCTCTACACGCGCAAGGTTGTTGGATGTTTCTACCAAACCAACCATCGAATCGCTCATGCGAGCAACCCCATTAGGACACGCATAAATAGCATAGGTTAACTTTTTCTGGACATCAGCATCCATAACCTTAGTAGGAGCATCACACTTAATAGCCTTAAAGGTTAGGTTCTCGTCAACCAAAGCCAATTCTGACAGGAAGGTTGCTTCAAATTCCTTAACCTTAGCCTCGAACCCTGCGGCCTTTGCTGATGGTACGGCAACCTTAACAAAGCACTCCCGAGGAATGGCATTACGCAGACTACCGCCATCTACGCTGCTTACACGAACGTCCATGTCCATTACTTCGTAGAGGAAGCGGAACATTAGCTTATTGGAGTTTCCACGTTGAAGAATAATCTCCATCCCGGAGTGACCACCCTTTAAACCACGAATTTCGAGGTCGTAGCCAACCATTCCGGCAGGTGCAGCCTCTTCCTTATACTCAAACTTTACATTTGCATTGGTACCTCCAGCACAGCCCACGTAAAGTTCGCCCTCATCTTCCGAATCGAGGTTAAGTAGAATATCACCTTTTAACACGCCGCCTTTTAGACCAAAAGCGCCAGTCATCCCGGTTTCCTCGTCAATAGTCATAAGAACTTCGATCGGACCATGCGCTATATCTTTTGACTCCAGCACGGCCAAAGAAGCCGCAAGCCCCATTCCATTATCGGCACCAAGAGTTGTACCATTAGCAGTAACCCATTCCCCATCGATGTAGGCTTCGATAGGATCCTTCTCAAAATCGTGAGCCTTATCGCTGTTCTTTTGGGGAACCATATCGAGGTGCCCTTGTAGCACAACTCCCTTTCGGTTTTCCATTCCTGATGTTGCTGGCTTACGAACGATAACGTTGCCTACCTCATCACGGAATGCCTCGAGCCCATGCTCTTTGGCAAAATCCATAACATATTGAGCAGAGGCCTCTTCATGTCCCGATGGTCGAGGAATCTGGGTGAGCGCATAAAAATGCTTCCATACTAGCTGTGGGTTTAAACCCATTATGTCTTTATTCATAATGATTAGATTTCTTGATGCGTAAATATACACTCTTTTTTCAGTTTACTCCTTAAACAAATTAACCTTTATTAGCGACGCTTTCACTTAAAAAGGATTCGCTAAATTATTGGCATAACTATTGTTTCTATATTCGCAGAAAACTAAACCCAAGCAATGAAGCTAACATCGTATCTATTTGCCGCAATTATGCTGCTGGCATGCACAGCCAAAGCTCAAGAGTCGCCCATCAAATGGATGACCATAGAAGAAGCGCTTAGTGCATCGGAAAAGAATCCGAAGAAAATCATTATTGACATTTATACCGATTGGTGCGGATGGTGCAAAGTGATGGACCGAAACACCTTTGGGAACGCAGATGTAGCAAGCTACATTAACGAGAACTACTATGCGGTAAAATTAAACGCCGAAAAACAAGAATCTTTTACCTATAAAGGGAATGTATACAACCTCCAAACAACCAATGGAAGATCTATAAACACGTTTGTTCTTGCCATTTCGAATGGTAACATTGGATATCCAACAACGGCTTACCTCGACGAATCCCAGAACGTACTAACGCTAATCTCGGGTTATCAGAAACCAGAACAGTTACTCCCCATCCTGAAATATCTTAAAGCGGATCTATTCAAAAGTATGAGTTTTGAGGACTACATCAAACAGGAAAATAATCAACCTCAATAAAGATCCAACTCAAAGCAAAACAGGAAAGGCAGCACTTAAATGCTGCCTTTCCTGTTTTATCTCCTCTAACGTTGTTATGCCTGACCGTTACTGCTGCTCGAAAAAGGCATTGGAACAATAGGCTCCATCTCCTTGATCTTAATCTCACCGAAATGCTGCTCGTATTTTTCAATATTATCTTGAAGAGCCATCAGCAGGCGCTTGGCGTGCTCTGCTGTAAGAATAGTGCGGGTTTTAACCTGCGCCTTAGGCATCCCCGGCATAATTCGAATGAAATCCAGCACAAATTCGGATGACGAGTGTGATATAATAACAAGGTTTGAGTATATGCCCTGGGCCACTTCGTCGTTTAGTTCAATGTTCAGATCGGGTTGTTGATTATTTTCCTCCATCTTAGTCTATTTATTTGGGATAAATGTATAAAAAAACCGGGGACAAGCCCCGGTTTCCTTAAAGTTATTAATCTTTACTCTTCAGCAACATCATCGTGAGATCTCGATTTAACCATGCTCTGATAATCGTCCATAGAACCAACTACTAGCCTATCGAACTGACGAAGACCTGTACCCGCAGGAATTAGTTTTCCGCAGATTACGTTTTCCTTCATTCCCTCTAGATAGTCGATCTTACCGTGGATAGCGGCTTCGTTAAGTACCTTCGTAGTTTCCTGGAAGGACGCTGCCGACATAAAGCTGCCGGTTTGAAGTGCTGCACGGGTAATTCCTTGCATAATCTGATTTGATGTTGCGGGGATCGCATCGCGAGCTTCGATAAGCTTAAGGTCTTTACGCTTAAGGATTGAATTCTCATCTCTAAGCTTACGAGCAGTAATAATCTGCCCTGCCTTAACATTCTTCGAATCTCCTGCATCAATAACAACTTTCTTGTCGTAGATCCAGTCGTTCTCGGTCATGAATTCCCACTTGTCAACAATCTGTTTTTCAAGGAACTTGGTATCTCCAGCATCAACGATTTCAACCTTGCGCATCATCTGACGAACGATGACTTCAAAGTGCTTATCGTTAATCTTTACACCCTGTAAACGGTATACTTCTTGAACCTCATTAACGATATACTCTTGAACCTTTGTAGGACCTTGGATTGCAAGAATATCGCTTGGAGTTATAGCTCCATCAGAAAGAGGAATACCCGCTCTAACGTAATCGTTCTCCTGAACAAGAATTTGACGAGAAAGTGGTACAAGATATTTCTTCACTTCGCCAAGCTTCGACGTAACGATAATCTCTCTGTTACCACGCTTAATCTTACCAAGCGAAACCTCACCGTCAATTTCCGATACTACAGCCGGATTTGATGGGTTACGAGCCTCGAAAAGTTCAGTTACACGTGGAAGACCTCCGGTAATGTCACCAGCCTTACCTACCGCACGAGGAATCTTAACAAGAATATCACCAGCCTTAACAGGATTGTCGTTTTCTACAACAATGTGCGCTCCAACTGGTAAGTTGTACGACTTATACTCTTCGCCTGCATCAGAAACGATCTTAATACCAGGGTTCTTCGTCTTATCACGCGATTCGATGATAACCTTCTCGCGATATCCAGTTTGCTCGTCCGACTCTTCACGGAAAGTGATACCTTCCTGAATGTTATCAAAAGCAATTTTACCGGTGAACTCTGAAATAATAACCGCGTTATATGGATCCCATTCTACAACTAGGTCACCCTTGGTAACATCATCGCCATCCTTCATATAAAGGATAGATCCATAAGGAATTGCGTGAGTATATAATGTAATGCCGGTATTCTTATCAACGATGCGCATTTCAGCCAAACGACCAATTACAACGTCAACATTCTTACCCTCGCTATCAACCTTTTGAACCGTACGAAGTTCGTCAATTTCTAGACGACCATCGTAACGAGCAACCACCTTAGAATCTGCAGCAATGTTACCTGCAGTACCCCCTACGTGGAAAGTACGAAGTGTAAGCTGCGTACCTGGCTCACCAATTGACTGTGCTGCAATAACACCAACTGCTTCACCAATCTGAACCATTCTACTAGTTGAAAGGTTACGCCCGTAGCACTTTGCACACACGCCTTTTCGCGATTCGCAGGTAAGTACAGAACGGATTTCAACCTGCTCAATTGGAGAATCTTCAATTTCAGCACCAATTGCTTCTGTAATCTCTTCGCCGGCAGCAACAATTAGTTTCCCGGTTAACGGATGGTATATGTCATGAACGGTAGTACGCCCAAGGATTCTTTCGTAAAGTGTTTCTACAACTTCTTCGTTATTCTTGATTGCAGTTGCAACAAGGCCACGAAGCGTTCCACAATCTACTTCAGAGATAATTACGTCATGCGACACGTCAACCAAACGACGGGTTAGGTAACCCGCATCAGCCGTCTTAAGTGCGGTATCCGCAAGACCTTTACGAGCACCGTGGGTAGAGATAAAGTACTCGAGTACCGATAGACCTTCCTTAAAGTTCGAAAGGATTGGGTTCTCGATAATCTGACCACCTTCGGCTCCAGATTTCTGAGGTTTTGCCATCAGACCACGCATACCAGAAAGCTGACGAATCTGTTCCTTCGAACCACGAGCTCCAGAGTCTAGCATCATGTAAACAGAGTTGAATCCCTGACGGTCTTCCTTAAGCTGCTTTAGCAGAATCTGGGTAATCTTGGCGTTGGTATGTGTCCAAATGTCGATAATCTGGTTGTAACGCTCGTTGTTGGTAATGAAACCCATGTTGTAGTTAGCAACCACCTCATCAACCTGTGCGTAACCATCTTGAATAAGCTCTTGCTTTTCCTTAGGAATAAGCACGTCATCAAGATTAAACGACAGGCCACCGCGGAATGCCATACCATAACCAAGATCCTTAATATCATCAAGGAATTTAGCGGTTTTAGCAGTACCACACTTCTTGAATACCTGTGAAATAATATCACGAAGCGACTTTTTGGTAGCCAGTTCGTTGATAAAGCCCATTTCAAAAGGTACGTACTGGTTAAAGATTACTCTACCTACAGTTGTATCTATCAACTCTTGGCCAATTTGATTGCCATCGGCATCGTACTGAGGGTAGTTAACCTTTATTATAGCGTGAAGTTCTACAGCTTTTTCGTTATAGGCTATAATAACCTCTTCTGGGCTATAGAAAATAGTTCCTTCGCCCTTTGCACCCTTACGCTCTTTGGTAATGTAGTACAAACCAAGAACCATGTCCTGCGATGGTACTGTAATAGGCGCACCATTTGCGGGGTTAAGGATGTTGTGAGCACCCAACATTAAAATTTGAGCCTCAAGAATTGCGGCATTACCTAATGGAAGGTGAACGGCCATCTGGTCACCGTCAAAGTCCGCGTTGAATGCAGTACATGAAAGTGGGTGAAGTTGAATAGCCTTTCCTTCAATAAGTTTTGGTTGGAATGCTTGAATACCTAAACGGTGAAGGGTTGGTGCACGGTTCAGCATTACAGGGTGACCCTTGATAACATTTTCAAGGATATCCCATACAACTGGATCTTTACGGTCAACGATCTTCTTAGCAGACTTAACGGTCTTTACAATACCACGCTCAATCAACTTACGGATTACGAATGGCTTGTAAAGTTCAGCAGCCATATCCTTAGGAAGACCACATTCGTGCATCTTAAGTTCAGGACCACCAACAATAACAGAACGAGCCGAATAGTCGACACGCTTACCGAGCAAGTTCTGACGGAAACGTCCTTGTTTACCCTTCAGCGAGTCAGAAAGCGACTTCAATGGACGGTTTGCTTCTGTCTTTACCGCATTCGACTTGCGTGAGTTATCGAAGAGTGAGTCTACAGCTTCTTGAAGCATACGCTTCTCGTTGCGAAGAATCACTTCAGGTGCCTTAATTTCAATCAATCTCTTAAGACGATTGTTACGAATGATAACACGTCTGTAAAGGTCGTTTAGGTCAGACGTTGCAAATCGACCACCATCTAGAGGTACAAGTGGACGAAGTTCTGGTGGAATAACAGGAATCACCTTCAGGATCATCCATTCAGGACGATTGATATCCTTCGATTCTCTAAATGCTTCAACAACATTAAGACGCTTTAGCGCTTCGCTCTTTCGTTGCTGTGAAGTTTCAGTATTTGCTTTATGACGCAAAGAATATGATAAGTCGTCCAACTCTATACGTTCAAGCAGCTGGTAAAGAGCCTCGGCTCCCATACCTGCAATGAACTTGTTTGGATCGCTATCGTCAAGATACTGGTTTTCCTTGGGAAGAGTATCCAGAATATCTAGGTATTCTTCTTCCGAAAGAAGATCCATCTCCTTTATTCCATCAACAGCCTTTATACCCGATTGAATTACGACATAACGCTCGTAGTAAACAACGGCATCAAGCTTCTTAGAAGGAATACCAAGGAGGTAACCTATTTTGTTAGGAAGAGTGCGGAAGTACCATATGTGCGCAACAGGAACCACCAACGAGATGTGCCCCATACGCTCACGACGAACTTTCTTCTCGGTAACTTCAACCCCACATCGGTCGCACACAATGCCCTTATAACGGATACGCTTATACTTTCCACAGTGGCACTCGTAATCCTTCACAGGACCAAAGATACGCTCGCAGAAAAGGCCATCGCGCTCAGGCTTATAGGTACGATAGTTAATTGTCTCAGGCTTCAAAACCTCGCCGCTCGAGCGCTCGAGGATCTCTTCCGGAGAGGCAAGTCCAATAGAGATTTTGGTGAAGTTGGTTTTAACCTTATTATCTCTTCTGAATGACATATTTTGAGCTTATTATATTCGATGAAAATGAGCCAACCCTACCAAAAATAGGGTGGCTCTATGTTTGTTACTCAAGGTTAACGCTCAATCCTAAGCCGCGAAGCTCGTGAAGTAGCACGTTAAGTGATTCAGGAATACCAGCAGGTGGCATTGGTTCTCCCTTAACGATTGCCTCGTAAGCTTTAGCACGACCCATAACGTCGTCAGATTTAATGGTAAGAATTTCTTGGAGGATGTTAGATGCACCGAATGCTTCTAGTGCCCAAACTTCCATTTCCCCGAAACGTTGACCACCAAACTGTGCCTTACCACCAAGTGGCTGCTGAGTGATCAGCGAATATGGTCCGATAGAACGTGCGTGCATCTTATCGTCAACCATGTGACCAAGCTTCAACATGTAGATGATACCTACAGTTGCAGGTTGGTCAAAGCGATCACCCGTACCACCATCATAGAGGTATGTTTTACCGTTACGTGGTATACTAGCCTTATCGGTATAGTCGGCAATTTGATCAAGTTCGGCGCCGTCGAAGATTGGAGTAGCAAACTTTACCCCAAGTTCTCTACCAGCCCAAGCGAGCACAGTTTCGTAAATCTGTCCAAGGTTCATACGCGATGGCACACCAAGTGGGTTAAGAATGATATCCACAATAGTACCATCTTCTAGGAATGGCATATCCTCGTCACGAACAACTTTGGCAACAATACCCTTATTACCGTGACGACCCGCCATCTTATCTCCTACGCGAATCTTACGCTTCTTCGCAATATAAACCTTAGCAAGTTGAACGATTCCGGTTGGAAGTTCATCTCCAATTGAAATATTGAACTTCTTTCTTTTTGCTTCAGCATCAAGTTCTTTAAACTTAACAATGTAGTTGTTAATTAGATTCTTGATGATATTGTTTTTATCCTTGTCGGTTGTCCACTTGTTCGGATTTACGCTTAAGTAATCAAGTTCTATAAGAACCTTTTGGGTGAATTTCACTCCTTTACCGATAAGCTCAGTTCCGTAGTAATCTAACACCCCTTGAGACGTTTTTCCGTTTACAAGGTTAAACAACTTGTCTACAAGTTTTGCTTTAAGACCGTTGGTTTTCTTCTCAAATTCATCATCAACCTTCTGAAGAAGAACCTTCTCGCTAACCTTTCCCTTCTTATCCTTAAGAGATCTAGAGAAAAGTTTCTTATCAATTACCACTCCACGCAATGAAGGAGAAGCCTTAAGCGAAGCATCTTTAACGTCACCAGCCTTATCTCCAAAGATTGCACGAAGCAACTTTTCTTCAGGAGTAGGATCAGATTCTCCCTTTGGTGTAATCTTACCTATAAGGATATCCCCAGGTTCAACGGTCGCTCCAATGCGGATCATCCCGTTTTCATCGAGATTACGTGTAGCCTCTTCGCTTACGTTAGGAATATCAGAAGTAAGTTCTTCCAATCCTCGTTTAGTGTCACGGACTTCCATAATGTACTCGTCAACGTGAACTGAGGTAAAGATATCCTCCCTAACAAGTCGTTCAGAAATTACAATACCATCCTCAAAGTTGTACCCCTTCCAAGGCATGAATGCAACCTTAAGGTTCCGACCAAGAGCAAGATCTCCATTCTCAGTAGAATAACCATCAGTTAGAATCTGGCCCTTAACAACTCTTTCCCCCTTCTCAACAATCGGACGAAGGTTAATCGAAGTGCTTTGGTTCGTCTTAAGGTACTTAGGAAGCCTGTATATTTTCACTTCAGGATCGAAGCTTACGTAACGCTCATCTTCGGTCATATCGTAGCGAAGATGTATTTCAGCAGCGTCTACGTATTCAACAACACCATCAGCCTCTGCAACAATCTGAGTACGGCTATCGCGCACAACTTCACCTTCCAAGCCTGTTCCTACAATAGGAGCATCGGGTTGAAGCAGCGGTACAGCCTGACGCATCATGTTCGATCCCATCAGCGCACGGTTAGCATCATCGTGCTCAAGGAATGGAATAAGCGATGCTGCAATCGAAGCAATCTGATTTGGAGCTACGTCCATCAGTTCTACCTGCTCAGGCTCAGCAATAGGGAAGTCACCCTCCAAACGCGACTTAACGCGATTTGTAGCAAACGTACCATCATCATTTAAGGGAACATTTGCTTGAGCGATAATCTTTCCAGCTTCCTCTTCAGCAGAAAGGTACACAAGACCTTCGGATTCAAAGTCAACCCTTCCCTCAGAAACCTTGTGGTAAGGAGTTTCAATAAATCCAAGATGGTTAATCTTTGCAAAAACACAAAGAGAAGAGATTAGTCCGATATTTGGACCTTCTGGAGTTTCGATAGGACACAAACGACCATAGTGCGTATAGTGTACGTCACGAACCTCGAATCCAGCACGTTCACGCGAAAGGCCTCCAGGTCCTAATGCTGACAAACGACGCTTGTGAGTCATCTCAGCAAGAGGATTGGTTTGATCCATAAACTGCGATAGCTGGTTTGTTCCAAAGAACGAGTTGATAACGCTGGATAGCGTCTTAGCATTGATAAGATCAACAGGCGTAAACACTTCGTTGTCACGTACATTCATACGCTCACGAATAGTCCGAGCCATACGAGCCAATCCTACGCTGAACTGGTTAGCCAACTGCTCACCCACGGTTCTAACACGACGATTCGACAAGTGGTCAATATCGTCAACGTCAGTCTTCGAGTTGATAAGTTGGATAAGATATTTAATAATGTTGATTATATCCTCTTTAGTCAACACCTTAATATCCGAGTCGATGTTTAGATCAAGTTTTTTGTTGATACGGTAACGTCCAACTTCTCCTAGGTCGTAACGCTTGTCAGAGAAGAACAACTTGTCAATCACATCACGAGCAGTAGCATCATCTGGTGGCTCTGAGTTTCTAAGTTGCCTATAGATGTATACCACTGCTTCCTTTTCGGAATTACAAGGATCTTTTTGAAGAGTGTTATTGATGATAGAGAAATCGGCATTCACACCTTCATCTTTATGAAGAAGAATCGTTTTGGCGCCCGACTCCAGAATTTCATCAATATGGTCGTTCTCTAAAACAACGTCGCGGTCGATAATTACCTCGTTACGCTCAATCGATACAACTTCACCAGTATCTTCATCAACGAAGTCCTCTATCCACGATTTTAGCACACGAGCAGCCAGCTTTCGACCAATATACTTTTTAAGATTTACTTTAGAAACCTTGATCTCATCAGCGAGATCAAAAATTTCGAGAATATCGCGGTCCGTTTCGTAACCTATAGCGCGAAGAAGAGTTGTTACAGGCAACTTTTTCTTACGATCGATGTAGGCGTACATAACGCTGTTAATGTCAGTCGCAAATTCAATCCACGATCCTTTGAACGGGATTACTCGGGCAGAGTAAAGTTTTGTTCCATTTGCGTGTACGCTTTGCCCAAAGAACACGCCTGGAGAGCGGTGTAGCTGTGAGACAACCACACGCTCAGCACCGTTAATCACGAATGTCCCCTTGGGGGTCATATACGGAACGGTACCTAAATAGACATCCTGAATGACGGTATCAAAATCTTCGTGTTCAGGGTCTGTACAATACAACTTTAGCTTAGCTTTTAGCGGAACGCTATAAGTTAAGCCTCTTTCAAGACACTCTTCCAACGAGTAGCGTGGTGGGTCTATGAAATAGTCAATAAACTCTAAAACGAAGTTATTTCGGGTATCGGTAATCGGGAAGTTTTCCATGAAAACCTTGTAAAGCCCTTCATTTTTTCTATTTTCGGGCGTGGTTTCCATTTGAAAGAAATCCCTGAAAGATTGAAGCTGTATCTCAAGAAAATCAGGATAAGATTGCTGATGTTTCGTTGATGAAAAGCTAATTCGCTGGCTGTTTTTGTTTAGAGACATCGTTTCAAGATTTGTTGAACTAAAGTTAGAAAAAACAACAAAAAGGCTTAGAATCTAATATAAATTAGATTCTAAACCCAAATTACCTAACTACTAGGTAAATGCTATTTAACTTCAACTTCAGCTCCAGCCTCTTCAAGTTGTGCTTTAATTGATTCTGCTTCTTCCTTAGAAACTTTTTCCTTAACTGCCTTAGGAGCACCGTCAACTAGGTCCTTAGCTTCCTTAAGACCAAGACCGGTCATTTCCTTAACAACCTTCACTACTTGAAGTTTAGCACCACCTGCTGACTTCAAGATAACGTCAAATTGAGTTTTTTCAGCAGCAGCGGCTTCGCCACCAGCAGCAGGTGCAGCAGCTACAGCAACTGCAGCAGCAGCAGGCTCTATGCCATACTCTTCCTTGAGAATCTTAGCTAATTCGTTAACTTCCTTTACAGACAAATTAACCAATTCTTCTGCAAATTTCTTAAGATCTGCCATTTTACTTCGTTTTAAAAAAATTTTTTGACTAAACTACTTTTCTTCTCTATCAGATAGGGTCTTAACAACACCCGATAAAATGTTTCCGCCTGATTGCAGCGCAGAAATAACGTTCTTCGCTGGAGATTGCAATAGACCGATAATATCACCGATAAGCTCTTCCTTAGACTTGATGTTAACAAGTTCTTCAAGGCTTGCTTCACCGATATAAGGAGTCTCCTCTACGAATGCACCTTTAAGAACTGGCTTTTTAAGCTTATTCTTCTTGCTAAACTCTTTGATAAGCTTCGCAGGAACATTGTTCTTTTCGGTTAACATTATCGAAGTAGAACCCTTAAGCACGTCGAATAACTCGGTGCCTTGGAATTCGATTTGTTCGAGCGCCTTACGAAGTAAAGTGTTCTTTACAACGATAAGGGTAATCTCTTTCTCAAAGCATTGTCTTCTTAGTGCTGCGGTGTCTTCCGCATTTAAACCCGAAATATCAGTCAGATAAAAATGAGGAAAAGTCTTGAGCTGCTCGGCTAAACTGTTGATAATAACGTTTTTATCTTCCCTTCTCATTGTAACAAGGTTAAAAAATTACTCGTTAATTGATCTAGGATCAATTTGTAAGCCGGGGCTCATTGTTGAAGAAAGGTAAATACTTTTGATATAAGTACCTTTCGCAGCAGAAGGCTTAAGTTTGATAACAGTGTTCAAAAATTCGTGAGCATTGTCTGAAAGCATATTAGGCTCAAACGACAATTTACCTACCGATGTATGAACAATACCAAACTTGTCTACCTTAAAATCGATCTTACCGCTCTTAACTTCCTTCACTGCCTTTCCCACTTCCATGGTAACAGTTCCGGTTTTAGGGTTCGGCATCAGACCACGAGGACCAAGGATACGACCTAGAGCACCTACCTTAGCCATTACGCTAGGCATAGTGATGATCACATCAACATCAGTCCATCCCCCCTTAATCTTGTCGATATATTCGTCAAGACCTACATAATCGGCTCCAGCCTCAGTGGCTTCTTGCTCCTTATCAGGGGTGCAGAGTACTAATACGCGGGTCTGCTTACCTGTTCCATGAGGTAGAGTCACAACGCCTCTAACCATCTGGTTGGCTTTGCGAGGATCTACACCAAGACGTACATCGATATCTACTGAAGCATCAAACTTTGTGAAAGAAACTTCCTTCAAAATTTGAGCTGCTTCCGATAACTTGTAAACCTTGCCTGGCTCAATCTTCGATAAAGCTAACTTCCTATTTTTGGTAAGTTTACTCATTTCTGCACGCAGTATTTAATATTACAATTGGGGGAATTCACCCTGTACGGAAATTCCCATGCTTCTTGCTGTACCTGCAACCATTTTCATAGCCGACTCCAAGGTGAAGCAGTTCATATCAGGCATCTTGTCTTGTGCAATAGCCCTAACTTGCTCCCATGTAATGGTGGCAACTTTCTTACGGTTTGGTTCAGCAGAACCAGATTGAATTTTGGCTGCCTCCTTAAGTTGAACAGCTACTGGTGGCTGCTTTACGATAAAGTCAAATGACTTATCGCTATAAACAGTAATAATGACAGGAAGAACCTTTCCGGCCTTGTCTTGTGTCCTGGCATTGAACTGTTTGCAGAACTCCATAATATTCACACCCTTCGAACCTAAAGCAGGTCCTACTGGTGGTGATGGATTTGCTGCGCCACCTTTAATCTGCAACTTAATAAGTCCAGCGACTTCTTTAGCCATAGCAGTTTTTACTTAGTTTAACTACTCTTTTTCAACTTGCATAAAGCTCAACTCCAGTGGAGTCTTTCTGCCAAAAATTTTAACCATTACCTTGAGCTTTTTCTTATCCTCATTTACATCTTCAATGACACCATTGAATCCGTTGAATGGTCCATCGATTACTTTAACCGATTCGCCAATCACATAAGGGATAGAAATTTCCTCTTCGCCTTCTGTAAGCTCATCAATTCGGCCGAGAATCCTATTAACCTCAGCAGTCCTGAGAGGGATAGGAGCATTTTGATTTCGAGGATCACCCAAAAAACCGATGATATTAGTAATATTGGTCAAAATGTGAGGAATTTCACCTACTAGCGCCGCTTCAATAAGAATATAACCGGGATAGTGTATCCTTTCCTTGCTGATCTTTTTACCATTTCTAATTTGGTAAACCTTTTCAGTAGGGATAAGCACTTGGGAAACAAAATCAGAAAGGCCACGGTTGCGTATTTCGTTTTCGATATACTCCTTGGCTTTCTTTTCTTTGCCACCAATTGCTCTTAGGACGTACCACTTTTTTTCGGTTTCGCTCATCGCTCTTTCCTATTTTTATTACAGCATGCTGTAGATTAACTCCATAAGATTCCTGAAGGTGATGTCCATTGCAAAGACAACAATAGCGAATAGTAGGGAAGCAATCATAACAACTATTGCGCTGCTTTGCAACGTACTCCAAGAAGGCCAGGAAACCTTATTTTTGAGTTCGTTATAAGACTCTTTGAAATATTCTTTGATTCTCATAGGTCTAGTTTTCTAAAGCACGGGAGGAGCGACTCGAACGCCCGACACTCGGTTTTGGAGACCGATGCTCTACCAACTGAGCTACACCCGTAAAAATAGGATTGGTCTATTAAGACCAATCCTAGAAATTATGAATTACTCAACAATTTCGGTAATCTGACCAGCACCTACAGTTCTACCACCTTCGCGAATAGCAAAACGTAAACCTTGGTTAAGCGCTACTGGAGTGATAAGTTCAACAGTGATAGTTACGTTATCACCAGGCATTACCATTTCTACACCTTCTGGAAGGCTAATTTCACCAGTTACGTCCAAAGTACGCAGGTAGAATTGTGGACGGTACTTATTGTGGAATGGAGTGTGACGTCCACCTTCTTCTTTCTTAAGTACGTAAATCTCTGCTTTAAACTTAGTGTGAGGGGTGATTGAACCTGGCTTTGCGATAACCATACCACGACGGATATCCTTCTTGTCGATACCACGAAGTAGTAGACCTACGTTGTCACCAGCTTCACCTTGGTCAAGAAGTTTACGGAACATTTCAACACCTGTACATACAGACTTCTTAGGTTCTTCGCCAAGACCAATGATTTGAACTTCTTCACCAACCTTAACAACACCAGTTTCGATTCTACCAGTAGCAACAGTACCACGACCAGTGATCGAGAATACGTCTTCAACTGGCATAAGGAATGGCTTCTCGTTGTCGCGAGGAGGAATTGGAATGTACTCATCAACAGCGTTCATAAGTTCCATAATCTTATCTTCCCACTTTGGCTCGCCGTTAAGACCACCAAGAGCAGAACCACGGATTACAGGAGCGTTGTCACCGTCGAATTGGTAAAAACTTAAAAGCTCACGAACTTCCATTTCAACAAGTTCAAGCATTTCTTCGTCTTCAACCATGTCAACCTTATTAAGGAAAACAACGATTCTAGGAACGTTTACCTGACGAGCAAGAAGGATGTGCTCACGAGTTTGAGGCATAGGACCGTCAGTAGCAGCAACTACTAGGATAGCTCCGTCCATTTGAGCAGCACCAGTTACCATGTTCTTTACATAGTCGGCGTGACCAGGACAGTCTACGTGAGCGTAGTGACGGTTTTCAGTTGAGTATTCAACGTGAGCAGTGTTAATGGTGATACCACGCTCTTTTTCTTCGGGTGCATTGTCAATTGAGTCAAAGCTTCTCAACTCAGACAACCCTCTTTTTGCAAGTACGGTAGTAATTGCAGCAGTAAGGGTAGTCTTACCGTGGTCTACGTGACCGATGGTACCTATGTTTACGTGAGGCTTCGATCTGTCAAATTTTTCTTTAGCCATAACTCCAAATTGTTAAACTGTTAGATAAATTTTATTAAACTCCAGAGAGCCGATGACGAGAATTGAACTCGTGACCCCTTCCTTACCAAGGAAGTACTCTACCACTGAGCTACATCGGCAAATCTTTTAGAGCGGAAGACGAGATTCGAACTCGCGACCCTCAGCTTGGAAGGCTGATGCTCTACCAACTGAGCTACTTCCGCGTTTATTGTGGGGAGAGCAGGATTCGAACCTACGAAGACATAAGTCAGCAGATTTACAGTCTGCCCCAGTTGGCCGCTTTGGTATCTCCCCTTTACAAATTACAACTGCGCTTAATTGCAGTACAGGCTAAATGCCTCCAATTTCGGATGGCAAATGTACGAATAATTTATTTTACCACAAATACCTATTGCTGCTTTATTTTGTTTTTTCGTAAAGCAAACAAGCTTTGAGTAATAGCCGCAAAAGTACAAAAGAAAACCGGAAGTTTTGGCTTAATAATCAGCTAATTTAAAAAAAAGGGAGAAAGCGAACTTTCTCCCTTACAAGAATAGCGTTTAACACTACATATTTTTTGCTTTTTCTTTGCTTTTAGTTAACGACATTTTCAACGGATCTACACAGAGGTCTACGGCTTCCTCAAATCGCTTACCTTGTCGTTCTACAAAAATGTCATTTCCAGGCAAAGGAATCATAACCTCAACCTTCTTATTCCCTTCTTCATGGTTTGGATCCAACTTTAGATATACCTCAATGGTCGTTATTTCATCGTTATACTTGCTTAACTTAGATAATTTGGCTTCAACGTAATCAACAAGCTTCTTGTCTGCGTCGAATTTGATCGATTGAATTTTGATGTTCATAAAAAACCTCCTAACTGTTTTTGTTGGCCCTTGGGTGAGCCTTCATGTATGAAGTCTTTACCTTTTCCAACGTATTATGCATATAAATTTGAGTTGTCCCTACCGAAGTGTGCCCTAGCATCTCCTTTATACTAAGCAAATCGGCTCCGTTATTCAACAGGTGCGTTGCAAAGGTATGCCTTAAAATATGTGGGTTTCGTTTCCCTTTGACACCAGCATTTTTCAGCATTTCTTTTACAACTCTTTCAACGAGCTTCGGGTATATTTGTTCACCCTTAGCAGTTAAAATGAGGTAAGGTGCCGAAAGCCCGTTAAGGAAGTCCTCTCTTTTGCTAATATAGCATTTTAAAAGAGAATTAGTACTCGGAATTATCGGAATTATTCGTTCTTTTTTCCCTTTTCCTAGCACTCGTAGAGTTAAACACTGGCAGTCAACATCTTCAAGTTTTAATCCCATTAGTTCTGCACTTCGAATTCCGCTGGTGTAGAGGAGTTCAACAATTAGAAGATTCCTCAATGACAAAAAATCATCCGCACTACTATGCGCAAATCGCTCAGTGGCTTCATAACTAACAAATGAGGGAAGACGTTTGGGTTGCTTTGGATGAACAACTTTTGCCGCTGGGTTTTTATTAATTACTCCAGCCCTTTTTAGATACTTAAAGTAGGAGTTTAGCGTTGCTATTTTACGATTTACAGAGCATGGAGCTAATCCTGATTTAACAAGACTAACAACCCACTCCCTTACGAGCACATGCGTCACTTCGCATGGAGCAAATTCATCAGGGGTATAACCTAAAAAATCCACAAACTGTAAAAGATCTGTTTTATATGCTTTTACAGTTTGTGGAGAATATCTTTTTTCCGCAAGAAGGTATTGTCCAAACTGAGCTATCATACCTTCTAAGATAGCCTTTTTTTGACAATCTTGTAAAGGACTCTCAGTTAATTTCTACTACTCTTCAGTACGTTGTAGTTGCTGGATGTAAATAGCCTTCTTAATTTGCTCTCTACGCTCAATAGATGGCTTAGTAAAGTACTGACGATTTCTTAACTCTTTAAGAATGCCTGTCTTCTCAAATTTTCTCTTAAACTTTTTAAGAGCCTTCTCAATGTTTTCTCCTTCTTTGATTGGAACGATTATCATGGTTACAGTTTTTGTTTTCGAGCCGCAAAGTTACTAAATTTTTGATTTAAAAAACAAGCGTTTTGATTTTCTTTACTCAATTTGAGTAATCAATGTACTCGCTTAACTTTTCAGCCGTAGATTTTGAAATAATTCGATTCTCGACGAGCTGCTGTAATGACCTTATCGGCCCTTTCTTAATACGAAAGTATACAATGTTTCGAGCCTCGTAAGATGACAAATAAGGATGCCGTTTAAGTTCTTCAACCTCAGCTAAATTTATGCGTATTCTATTCCATTTAGAAGGTTTCTCAAGCTGATTGCTCAACAGCAAATACCTCGAAGAGTCGATACCATAAATCTCTAGAAGTTGCTCATTTCGAGTAAAACCACCTAATCTATTACGATAATCTATAATTCGTTTTGCAATCGCGGGCCCAATACCCCTCAACATTTTTAGTTTTACACTATCTGCAGTATTAATATCAACCAATTGATGTGCCATGGAAGAATTTGGAATAAACCTCTTTACAGAATCATCCCCGATACGATTGATAACGATATAAGCAGCAAGCAGTTTATAATGCTCTTCAGACACGACAAAAGACCTCCCAAAATCCTCCGGTGTCCTAAAACGTCCTCCTTTCGCCCTATAATTTAATAGCACCTGCGCCTGCTTTAACGAAAAACCTAAAATTCTGAAGTCTTCCAATGTTGCCGTATTCGGATCAAACTTAAAAAGAGTAATAGCATCCTTCTTCCTACCTAGTGGTTCGTTCCAATTTATGTCCGAATTAAATGATGCTTTTTTTTCAGACAGAAGCACCTGCTTCTCAAAATCTTGGATATACTTCGATATTGCAGGAGCCACAAAGACTTCTTGTTTAGGATTATAGAAAAGAATGAAAATAGCTATAAGGACTAGTGCCCCTGATAGTAAAACAATCCCCCTCTGCTCCC
Source organism: Acetobacteroides hydrogenigenes (assembly GCF_004340205.1). Lineage (NCBI taxonomy): Bacteria > Pseudomonadati > Bacteroidota > Bacteroidia > Bacteroidales > Rikenellaceae > Acetobacteroides > Acetobacteroides hydrogenigenes. The sequence goes on along the minus strand of NZ_SLWB01000010.1, from coordinate 113,518 downwards.
ATTTGGCAAAAGTGAAGAATTCCTTTATATATCGTTTAAGCGCAGACATTACTACTCTAAAAAGGATAACCTATACCAATATGATATGAAAAGTAATCACTAGTTGGAATCTGGTTAAGCAAAAAGCGGCTTCCATATGGCTTAGAAGGATCAATCATTCGCATTCCAACATCAAATCGTGCAATAAGGTAGCCTAAATTCAACCTTAGACCTAAGCCTGTATTTGCAGCTATTTGACTCAGAAAAGTATCAACCTTAAAAGTAGCCTTTGAAGCCATATGATCTCTTGGAAGGAACCATACATTTCCGGCGTCAAGAAATAGAGCACCCTCAAAAGACCAAAAGAGTTTATACCTATATTCAAGATTCCCTTCAAGTTTAAAATCTCCCAATGCACGCTGTCCTTTAATCACGTCTAAATCATCCTCAGAATCAGATATTGCACCAGGCCCAAGCATCCGAACCTGCCATCCGCGCATACTATTTGCACCTCCTACAAAGTAGTACTTTTCGTAAGGTAATGCTGCAGAGTTCCCGTATGGGAAAGAAGCACCTACTTGAAAACGGAATACCATTCTATTTTTAGAATCTAGACGCTGATTGTAAACTAAAGTATAGTCAGTCCCTATAAATTGAGCATATGGCATTCCCCAAATAGAACTCGACACAGATGCATCTGCGTCACTTTTTACCCTTTTTAGTAGCGGATTAAATAAGCTGACTAAGTTTCCACCCAATTCTAAATTTAAAATGGAGTAATAGTAGCTATCCTGACTATTAATTCTCTGCGTGTTGTAGACAACAGAAAGCACCCCCGATGAAATAAAATGATCGGAAAATGCGGCATATAATAAAGGCTTGGTTTTCAGGTTTTCCTTAAGTTCATCATCGTTCGACATCTTAATGATGCTCAGATTAATGGGGGTATACGATATTTCCAGTTTCTTTTTAGTTATCCAACTATAACCAAATCCAAAATTAACCAAGCTCCGTGTATAGTAAGGACGGCTTTGATAGTTATACCCTCCAGTAAATTGAGTTTTAGGACTCTGCAATATCAACCTTTTCTGAAGATTAAAAGGCAGTAAGAATCTCGGAATGTATATAGATGACAAAACGCCATATTCTGTTGACTTATCCACTTTGTTAATAACATCTTCCTCTCTATTTCCTTTCAAGAAGTCTATAGACCCATTAAAACTCAGATTTAGCAACTCTCCTCCTTTTAATAAATTTAAATGTGAATATCCCAAACTTCCTGCAACTCCCCAAATTTCCGAAGACATATACAACTCTCCCTCAACCTTATAGCTCTGAAGCAACATTGGCGTAAGGAAGATATTGCAAGCAAGTTCTTTCGTGGCTACAAAATTCACAGCCGAAATTGCACTTGTTGTACCTGCACTAGAACTAAGAATAGAATCTTTGGCTAATTCCTTAAACTGAATATTTACAGTACGAAACATTCTCAATCCAGAAAAGTTATCGTAGGTAGCATTTACTTTAGAGTTATCATACAGTTCGTTTGGCTTAATCTGAACGGCTCCATTAATTAATTCCGACGTAACATTTCTCTTGTTCAGATACTTTATATTCAACCCACTATAGGTATACGAAGAAAACTTACCTAAATAGTCCTTGTCGACTAAGGCTTCTGTTGGTTCGTAATTCGTATATACATTTATCTCTTTAATAATGAATTTCTCGTGTTTTTTCTCCTCAACGCTTCCACTATCAGCATTATAGACCAACCCATTTTTTACAATAAGATTCAAACTCACTCTTTTTTGTCCAACAGAAGAGTCTGCTTCATAAACAATATGACTCTTATTGAAAAAGAAATATCCCTCATTTCTAAGCGATGAGGCAATTCGTTCTCGCTCCTTTTCAAGTATATCAGAATCGAAGATCATTCCTTGCTTTAGTAACGAAAAAGAGGAATTAGATTTTACTCTTTGAACCAATGTTGAGTCAGAGCCCGTAATTATGTAATCTGACAATCTATAAGGAGCATTCGTTTTAATACGAATCTTAGCCTTTACATATTTATTTTTCTGGTATGTTAAGGTATCGCTGACAACCGCGTTGTAGTATCCTTTTGAGATCAAATACTGATTAATACCTACAAGAGAACTAGCGTATAAAGAAGAATCGAAAATAACAGGAGGCTCCCCTATCTTCTGAAATGTTTTGTTAATCCAACGTTTGAATCGCGTTTTCCCAGTGCTATCCGACAAGTTGTAAATCCACAATTCTGCTGGAATACCTAAAATTCTTTTCACGGGTTGCTGCTGAACGATTCCAGTCAATGCACTCTTACTAACTTTCTTATTATCTGCCTTTAAATCGATATCCGTTAGCAGATAGGCTCCTTTGGGAACAAACTTTGTTTGAGAGCATCCTCCCAGAATCAAGGTGCACAATAAGATAAAAATCAGTTTTTTCACGAAAGGATTGGTTACATTTTAAAAACAAATATAATGGGAATGACGAAAATATTGATAAATATAAAAAAAATGCTCGATTCACATCGAGCACTTTCAACCTCTAAACACCATTGCTACTTAATAGTAGCGAAGTTAACCACTTATCTATTAGTCTTTAGCAATTCGAGCGAATTGCTAAAATCCCCCTAAGCATAACCGCTTATAAGAATTTAGGTGCAAAACTACGAAATAAATCCAAATTCCAACTTTTTCTATCAAAAAAAATGCTCCAAATGAAAACTATTGCACAGGCAATCTCTATACTTAACAATTTTATCTTATTCAAATAGGCTTTATTGATCTAGTTGTTTGCTCTACAAAAGATTAAACGCTTACCTTTGCATCTCAAATACGGCAAATGACAAAAAAAGAAATTGCAGAAGTAAAAAAACTTGCTCAAAAAAAGTATAGATATGAGCAAGGATTGTTTGTTGCTGAAGGCCTCAAGGCAATAAGAGAGATTATAGACGCGGGATTCCAAGTAGAGATACTATACGCAACCTGTCCAAACGAAATCCCTGCAAAAAAAACGTCCATCATCAGCGAAGTTGAGATGGAACGCATATCTTTTTTACAAAAACCAACGAGCTATCTAGCCCTGATCAGAATTCCTAATAGCACGAACAACTATCAAACTGAAGGTTCTCAACTAACGATTATACTCGACGATGTCCAGGATCCAGGTAATTTAGGAACCATTATACGATTGGCAGATTGGTTTGGCATACAAACCATTGTATGCAGCATAAATACAGCAGACTGCTTCAACCCTAAGGTTGTTCAGGCAACAATGGGTGCCATTGCCCGTGTAAAAATTATATACACAAACTTACACAAACTACTAAAAGAAGCCAAACAGCATAACATTCCAATCTTTGGTACCTTTATGAGCGGAGAAAATATTTACACAGCCAAACTACCCAGGAATGGAATTATCGTTATGGGAAATGAAGGCTCTGGAATAAGCAAAGAGATAGAGTATCTAATCACCCATAAGATAACCATCCCATCATTTAAAGCAGAAAATGTAGAATCACTAAACGTAGCCATTGCAACAGCAATATGCTGCTCAGAATTCAAACGACGTATTTTTTAGTGCTTTGCCCAATCGGCAACCTTATCAGCAACCCTCTCACCATCGATCGCCGCAGAAACAATCCCACCAGCATAACCAGCACCCTCGGCACAAGGGAATAGCCCCTCAATCTGAGGATGCTGAAGGGTATTGCTATCGCGAGGAATACGAACAGGAGACGATGTTCTCGATTCCACCCCAAGGATTAAGGCTTCGTTCGTTAAAAAGCCTCTCATCTTTCCATTAAAGGTTTTAAATCCTTCCTGAAGTCGTTTAGAGAAAAAGCCTGGCAACCACTGATGCATTGGTGAAGACTGAACACCTGGATGGTAAGAAGTTAAAGGTAGATCCTGAGATATCTTTCCTTGCACAAAATCCGCTAATCGCTGTGCAGGTGCAACTACCCCATTCCCTCCATTCTTAAACGCAAGACTTTCGAGTTCCATCTGCATGTATAACCCAGCCAACACTCCATGCTTTGCATAAGCAGCGGCATCCTCTATTCGCGTTTCAACAACAATACCCGAATTTGCAAACCTAGAATTACGCTCCGAAGGAGACATGCCATTTACAACAACCTCTCCTAAACCAGTTGTTGCAGGAACTATAAAGCCCCCAGGACACATGCAAAAAGAGTAAACTCCTCTCCCGGCCACCTGATTAACCAAGCTATATGCGGCAGCGGGAAGATACTCCCCTCGACTCTCCTTATGATATTGAATCGTATCTATCAACGCTTGTGGATGCTCTACGCGAACTCCCATTGCAAAAGATTTTGCTTCGAGTAGAATACCTTTTTGATGTAGCAGATGGTATATATCCCGAGCAGAGTGCCCTGTTGCCAAGATTACAGCACGACCTGTTACAATATCTCCATTGGCTGTTTTTACACCTACGGCCTTGCCTTCCTTTAGAAGGATATCTGTAACTCGCGAGTCAAAGTAAACCTTCCCACCTGCTGCAATTATTGTTTTTCGAATGTTACCAATAATACGAGGAAGAACGTTGGTCCCAATATGGGGATGAGCATCAGAAAGAATATTCTCGCTAGCACCGTGAAAACAAAGTGCTTCTAATGCTTTGCGGTAGTCTCCTCGCTTTTTCGAACGAGTGTACAACTTGCCATCAGAAAATGTACCTGCCCCACCCTCTCCAAATGCATAATTTGAATCGACATTAATCGGTTGATTTCTGTTTAAAGAAGCAACATCTCGCTTTCGTGACGAAACATCTTTTCCTCTTTCCAAGACAACTGGCTTATAACCAAGCTCTATTAAACGAAGCGCAGCAAATAATCCAGCAGGACCTGAGCCTACAATAACGACCTCATCCCTTTTAGAAACATCTCCGTACTCGAACTGGTGGCTCAAAATTTGAGGAACTTGCTCATCTAAAAACACCCGAACGCCCATACTCACCTTAACATCTCGGCTACGAGCATCAATAGAACGCCGAGTAACCATAACAAAGGCGATTTGAATAGGATCTACATTTAGCAGTTTTGCTATTATTGGCAGGTAGTATTGCTTGTCCGACGCCTGTTTTGGCGTAAGTAACAGATTTAAATCCTGTGGCATTGACTTTATTTTACCACAAAAGTAAGAATTTAAATCCTATTCGAAGTTAAAAGATATTACGACCATATCGGTAATTATCCCATCTATCGATTGGGGGAAATACTCATATCCATCCCTAGTCCGATCCGAGAGCATATTGTTCAGCCCCCTAGTGTACTTTATTTCTGTGCCAAATTTGAAATAAGGAAGATAAAAGTCAAAGCCGAAACCAAGTTCAACATAAAAGTTCAGCTTGTTCAAACCCAAATAAACATCATCGGTGAATCTTTTACGGGCCGCTAAATCATAGCGAGGAGTAAATCCGCCTATTAAATAAGGTCTAATATCGCTATGCCTAACGGCACTATACTTTAAAAGAATAGGAACCTCTATCATTGAGGATTCAATTTTCATCTTATGGTAAAGGGAGTCCTTTTCGTTAGCCGCATTTGTTATAGCATAGAACGAAAACGTTCGCTGTCCAAACGACATTCCAGGCAATACTCGAAGTCCAAGATTACGGGTTATTCTTAACTCAGATATGATGTTTACATTAAAACCAGGAAGTACTTGAGATATATCTGTCCAAAGCAAAACGGTCTTACCATACTCATCGACAGCAAAGAATCTTTTACAATCAACCTCTGCATCCATGCTGTTTATCCCTAATGAAAATCCAAAGTGGATACGCTTTCCTAAATCATAAGCAGGGTTGGTAAGGGGACGACTCTTTTTTAACTGCCCATAAGAAAAGTTTGCCAAAAACACGGCAACAATCACTAAAAGAGCAAACCTTCCCCTACTATTCATACTCACTACTTCTCTCCGATATAGATATTTGCAACACCAAAAGTTAATGGAATGATCCTCGCTTTTGTAAAACCAGCTTCTTTAAGTAACGCTAAGAAACTTGCTCCACTTGGGAAAGCCTCCACCGATTCGGGTAAATAAGTATATGCCGACCGATCCTTAGAAAAGAACCTACCAACAAATGGAAGTATCCTAAAGAAATAAAACTTGTAAAGATTTCTAATGGGAAATTTTGTTGGCATGGCAAACTCCAAAACAGCCACACCTCCTCCAGGCTTTAGGACTCGATGCATTTCTCTTAAGCCAAGTAGCGGATTCTCAAAATTTCGAACGCCAAAAGCAACTGTAGCAAAATCGAAGGTGCTGCTGTCAAAGTTAATGATTTCAGAATCACCTTTTTGAAGAAAAATTACACCATCAAGTTTTTCCTTTTTTACCTTTTCAACCCCCACTTCTACCATTTTTGTGGAGATATCAATCCCTACAATATTCTGAGGTCTAAGCTTAGACAATGCGATTGCAAGATCTCCAGTTCCTGTCGCAACATCAAGAATTCGAGAAGGCCTATACTTGCCAACTTCCTTTACCAACTTTTTACGCCAAAGCTTATCTATCCCTAACGAAAGAAAGTGATTTAAAAAATCATACTTATACGCAATATTGTCAAACATGCTTGCAACCTGTTCCTTCTTCGTCGATTGTGAATCTGCGTAGGGCTTAACAACCTTTTTCGATGCCATTTTCTTTATATTATTATCGAATGCAAAGGAAACTTTCTTTTTTAAATCAGCAATAAAACCATACGAAACATCGTCTATTCTTATTTCTCCTTTAGTTACATGCCCCAGCAATGTTATAGGCACCCCCGTTTCTTGCATAAAATCAACAAAATGAGCTTCATGCTCTTCTGATACGGCTAAAACAGTACGCCCAATAGAGTCATCAAACAAAAATTTTTCTGAGGATTGTTCCGTATCACCAGTTATATCGAAGCCTAAATTCAGGCTTTCACCCATCGAAAATAGAGAAAAGAAAAGGCCTCCTCGTGAAATTGGAGAAATGGCATTTACTATTTTGGAACTAACCAAGTTTGATATTATGCGATTTGAAAAAGGCAATTCCTCGTTGGAAGATGTTGAGCAACCAGTTCCACAAGAAGCAAGGTCTATGGAATAAATTAGTTCACCTTTCTGCTTAAAACCCGACATTAGTTCGGAAACCTTATGTTCCAACTTAGAGACTAGTCCAAAGGATAAAACATAATCAGCCGATATACTAGCAATCTCTTCACGCTCAATTTTGCATCGTATCGAGAATATATCCAAAAATCTAATTAACTCATCAATCATTCTCTGCCCATAACCGCCATTACTACCAGTCCGCTCAATCAACCGAATTAAGGCTAAACTAGGGGTAGCACCATAAGCCTGATGCTCAAAAATCACCCTCAAGGTAGAGTCCAACGCTCCTCCTAAATCGGCATCGTGTACATACGTATCTAATGACACCATGAATCTACCTATACCTTTTACGGCAAAATACGTTACGTACGGAGAACGAGCAACGCTCGTTTGATATGTATTAATACACGAGTCAAAACGAGACGCTAGCAAACTTGGAGATACATATTCGATGTTTTCGAGAACATCTTGAATAGAGCGTTCTACATGATGACTTTGAGGAACAAAAGTCTCCTCGCTCCTATGCAACTTTACAGATGAACTACCATAGCATTGATAGCTTACCGCTAAAAGAATAATTTCGTTAACTAGAATTGAGGAAAAAAGAAGCCTTTCTCCATTTCTTATAAAGACACTCTCTTCAACTCCTTCAAAAACAGTTCCGCAAGAAACAGCATTAAGGTTTTTACACACCTCTTCAAACCTATCTACAGCAGTAGGAGAAACAACGCACAAAAACGTTTTATGCCCGGCAGATTCCTTCAGCAAATCCGTATCAAGCAAAAACTTGTATCCAAACTGGGTAGCTAACCGAACAACGAAGCAGCAATCAGACTCTTCCTCTATCAGACTATAAAAGATATCGCTCCCCACGCTCCTTAAAGAGCATAGGATATCAAAAAAATCATACTCCTTCAGCAACGACGAACTCGACTCTCCAGAAAAAGTAACCGCATACACTTTATAAAATGGATGAGTAAGCGAGAAAGCCTCAGAATCATTAGACAACCCAATATCTAACGAAATAAGCATCGGTTTAGTAAGAGTTTTCGAGTAAGCCATTCGAGAAGCAACTACAGCACATCCACTCGAAGCATAGAATTTAGCAGTATAGTCAATAATTTTCCCCAGATGAAAGGAGGTTCGGTTGTAAAAAGGGACTACACCGGAGAGCAAGGAGAAGGAGGGCTTCGGATTGCTCAGCACAATAGAACTCATCCCTGCATCTCGTTGTCCAAAAATACTTTGGTGAATCCTAAAATTAATAGGCAGATCATCAAATGCACTATCAGAGCAGGCAATACAATGCCGAAACAACATCCTAATAAGACTCTTACGCGAATCGGGCATTGCATTATAATCGGCAATTTTTGCTGATAAGAAATGACCAATTTGATCATTTTCGGTAGGTGAATTTCCCGTTTTTGCTATTAACATAGGAAGCACTTTAGCATCAAATATAAAAAATACTTATTGAAATACAAGACACTCCAATTTAATGCTAAACAACTAATTAACATTTCAGATATAACCTTAATATTTAACTCTTTAAAATCTCGATTCTACGAAACGAGAAGGTCTTTAGCTATTCCTTAAAATCCTTTTTCGTACCTTTGCAGGACATTTTTGCAACAGCTCAAAAACACAACAGACCAAATGAAAAAAATTGCACTTGTAACTGGTGCGACTTCAGGAATTGGCAGAGCCACTGCACTTCTTCTCGCAGAAAACGGCTATAACCTAATAATCACCGGACGGCGTACAGAACTTTTAGACAACTTAAAGAAAGAAATTGAGGTTAAGTATAAGGCGGATGTGCTTCCTTTAAGTTTTGATGTAAGAGACAAGGATCAAGTAGATGCTGCTATTAGCAACCTTCACGAACGTTGGAGAAAAATTGATGTTCTGATAAACAATGCAGGACTAGCCGCAGGATTAAACCATGTCCAAGAAGGACTGGAAGAAGACTGGGAGCGTATGATTGATACCAACATCAAAGGATTGCTATATGTAACCCGCAGGGTTGCCCCCATAATGATTGAGCACAAGGGTGGCCATATTGTAAATATAGGCTCAATTGCAGGCTCGGAGGTTTACGAAAACGGGAATGTTTACTGTGCTACAAAGCATGCTGTTAATGCCCTTTCAAAAGCAATGCGCATAGACTTGCTCAAATCCAACATTAAGGTAACGCAGATTCGCCCTGGAATGGTAGAAACGGAATTTTCAATTGTCCGCTTCCATGGCGACGAAGACAAGGCGAAAAATGTTTATTCTGGCATTACGCCTCTTTTTGCCGAAGATATAGCGCAAACAATTTTATTTGTCTTAACAAGACCTGCCCACGTAAGCATTAACGACATCGAAGTAACTCCTACACAGCAAGCGAGTTCGACATACGTAACTAGAAATTTGTAACCAAGTTATTCATAATGCAAAAAAGGCCGCAAGTAAGCGGTCTTTTTTCATTTGGAAGCGCATCTAAAACAGACATTTTTTATCTTGCCATAAAAACAAAAACTCCAATGGCTACAAAATTTGAACACTTGCTGATTCTAAGCGCCATCCTTATGGGGATACTATCGTTTAAGCAGGCAAATAACAAAGAAACTTTTACGACAAATGAAGGCGACCTAAACATTACGCTTTTAGGACATGCCAGCCTACTGTTGCAATTTAATGGCAAAAATATATACATAGACCCATGCAAGGCCTTTACAAAGGAAGCCACCCCTCTTAAAGCCGATGCTATTATTATAACTCACAGTCATTTTGACCATTTTGATGCAAAAGAAATAGAGCGTTTATCAACAAAAAACACAATAATTGTTGCACCAGAACAGTACAGCAATATAAAGCCAGCAATCATACTAAAGAACGGGCAGAAAAAGATCATACTTGGGATAAACGTTGAAGCAGTTCCTGCATACAATATCAAACATAAAACAGACAATGGAACTTTATTTCATCCAAAAGGAGAAGGAAACGGTTATGTACTAACAATCGGAAATAAAAAGTTTTATGTAGCGGGCGACACTGAGGATGTCCCAGAGATGGCAAATTTAAAAGAGATTGATGTCGCATTCATACCATTAAACCTACCTTACACAATGGATATCAACATGTTTGATTCGACCGTCAAAATAATTAATCCTAAAATTGTATACCCTTATCACTATAAAGGATCAGACCTTAATGCGTTGAAAAGTAAATTAGAAACTTACAAAAAGATTGATGTTCGAATTAGGAATATATACTAACACAAGCTACAAACATCTACAAACAGCCCAATAGAGATTTACAATTAACATCGCAAATCAAAGATTCTGAAATTACCTTGATCGCTTAAAAAGGGAAACCGCTCAAGAATTTGAGCGGTTTCCCTTTTTAAGCGATCAATTTCCAACTAACATTTAAGCAATTTCAGAACAAACTAACTTAACTGTTCTTGTAACTTCATGGTGTTTATTAAGTTGAAAGTCTCAAAACAAGCATTAGATATCGCAGCAAAACTTTTTTTGAGAGTATTCACTGTCTTTGTTACAAATGTAGGCTCTTTTTTGACCAGCAAGTAGTGCTAGTTTGCCAATTATCACATTCAGAAGAGAAATTAAAAGCATGGCGTTTTACACAGTATTATATATCAATACATTACACCATGCAAAAAATTGCACAGTCAATTACTTCTATAATTAAAAAGTAAACAAGAGCAATAACTTATAAAACGGCTCAAATTATTTTTTGAGGTTTACTCTGCCATTTACTAAATTTGAAAGGCAACCCAAAAGCACGAACAATGAACAATACAATTAAATGCATTCTTGAAAGAAAGAGTGTTCGCCAATACTCAAAACAAGCCATTGAGCGAGAAACCATAGAACTACTCGTGAGAGCAGCAATGGCTGCCCCATCAGCAAAAAACAGGCAACCATGGACGTTTATTGCTATTACCCAGAAGGGAATGCTCATACAACTCTCAGACGGGCTTCCCTATGCAAAAATGGTAAAAGACGCCCCTTGCGCCATTATCGTATGTGGCGACCTCTCTAGGACTAAAGAAGAGGATAAGAACAAATGGGTTGTGGATTGCTCTGCTGCCACTGAAAACTTGCTGCTTGCGGCAGAATCTCTTGGACTTGGAGCAGTATGGACTGGCGTTTATCCTGACACCGACAGAGTCGAATTTGTGAGTAAATGTCTTAATCTTCCAGATTTTGTAATTCCGCTAAACGTTATTCCGGTTGGACATCCCTCTGGAGAAAACAAACCAAAGGATAAGTTCAAACCAGAACTGCTAAAGTGGGAGAGATGGGAGTAAAAGTACAGAAACGCAAGCAAAGTAGCGGTAAAAACTTCTGCTACTTTGTAGTTTACAAGCCATATGGCATGCTCTCTCAGTTTAGCAAGGAAGGCGAAAAGCCTACTCTTGCCGATTTAGGTTTTGCTTTCCCGAGAGATGCCTACCCGGTAGGAAGATTGGACCACGATAGCGAGGGTTTGCTCTTAATTACCAACGACAAAAGTCTTAACAGCAAACTTCTAAGTCCCAAAAATCACTATAAAAAAACATACTGGGTACAAGTAGATCGAGAGATTAGCGATGAAGCAATAGAGCAACTACGAAAGGGTGTTATTATAAACATAAATGGAGAATATAAAACACGTCCTGCAATAGTCAATAGAATTGTAGAACCTACGCTACCAGAACGAGTTCCTCCAATAAGATTTAGGGTTAACGTACCTACAAGTTGGATTGAATTATCCATTACAGAAGGCAAAAATCGACAGGTGAGAAAAATGACGGCAGCCGTAGGTTTTCCTACTTTAAGACTTATTAGAAGTGCAATAGGGCCACTATACATTGACAACATGAATTCTGGAGACGTCAAAATCTTAGAAGAGGCCGAAATTGCAACCCTTTTTTACTAATACAACCTTAGAAATCTCACATCTAGGATTGTTAATCTAACGATATTCAACCTATAAGCATTTGCGTTTATCCTCAAAAAAGTAAGAAAACAATGTGAGAAGTAAAAGTTTTCAAAAAGAACCGCGTCTAAAGGTTACTAAAATCTATTTGTGAACTAAGTTACAGCCCATGCAATCTTTAAAGGCAACTTCAAAAACAGTAGTGCTACTTCTAGCATCATTTATGCTAATTACAGCTTGCTCCAATCAAAAAGGAGGCAAACCCAAAGGGAAAGACAAGGACAAAAAGCCTTTAGCCGTTAATGCGCTTATTGCCAAGGCTTCAAAACTAGAAGACGAGGTCTCGCTTAATGGGACGCTTTTGGCAAATGAACAGGTTGAGCTAAAAGCAGAATCGCAAGGTAAGATTACGATTCTAAACATCGCAGAAGGGGCTTCCATCAGGAAAGGAGCGCTTTTAGCAAAGCTTAACGATGCTGATCTGCAAGCAACCCTAAAGCGTCAAATAGCACAAGAAACCCAGCTTAGCAATGAAGAAAAAAGAAAGAAAGCCCTTCTTGCGGTGAACGGAATAAGCCAACAAGAGTACGAGCAAGCTAAAACATCGCTCGACGCTATTCGTGCCGATATTCAAATGACCCATGCACAAATTGCCAAAACAGAAATACGGGCTCCATTTGATGGAACCGTGGGACTCCGAACCGTAAGCCTAGGTGCATTTGTCAGCCAAAATAGCACTATTGCGAAGCTGGTACAAACCCACCCCCTAAAAGTTGAATTCAACTTACCCGAACGCTACTCCATGTCTATCCTCAAAGGACAAGAAATTAGCTTTACTGTTGAAGGTGATGATGCCGATTACAAAGCCAAGATATATGCCATAGAACCCGAGATTGACCAACTTTCAAGAACGGTTAAGGTTCGAGGGTATGCCTCAAATGTAAAAAACAAACTTTTACCCGGATCATACATTAAAGTAAGCATTCCGCTACAAGGAGGCGTTGCACTTCTTGTTCCTGCTGAAACCATAGTTCCACAGCTAGGTACTCAAAACCTATACGTTGTAAAAGGAGGTAAGGCTGTGCTTACCGAAGTAAGAACAGGCTTTAGAACAGGAACCCACGTAGAAATTATCAAAGGGATTACACAAGGAGATACCGTAATTACCACAGGGCTTATGATGCTAAAGAACGAAATGCCTGTAAATGTTACAGTCGAGTAATCTGATCCTAACCTCTTAATCGTTTACTATGAGCATTTACTCGACAAGCATAAAACGTCCGGTTCTTACAATGGTATATTCCATTGTAATCGTTCTTTTTGGTTTCGTAGGATTTAGCTACCTGGGTATTCGCGAGTATCCCAGCATCGACCCTCCCGTTGTTACCGTAAACACAAGCTATACAGGGGCAAATGCCGATGTTATTGAGGCTCAAATCACCGAACCTCTCGAAGCTTCCATAAACGGTATTCAAGGTATAAAATCGCTTTCATCAGCGTCTTCGGATGGGAGAAGCCGAATTACCGTTGAGTTTGATTTAGGGAAGGATATGGAAAGCGCCACCAACGATGTGCGCGACCGCGTTTCGCAGGCAATCCGCCTACTTCCCAAAGATGTCGACCCTCCTGTTGTTTCGAAGGCCGATGCCGACTCCGACCCGGTAATATCGTTCTCCGTTCAAAGTAACAAGCGAGGTTTATTGGAACTTTCCGACTTAGCAAACAACGTTCTTAAAGAAAGGCTTCAAACCATAAATGGAGTAAGCCAGGTTGCCATTTGGGGAGAAAAGCGCTACGCGATGAAGTTGGAACTAGACCCTGCAAAAATGGCGGCCTACAAAATTACCCCCAGCGATATCCGTACGGCCCTTGCAAAGGAAAATATTGAGCTGCCTGCCGGACGCGTTGAAGGCTACAATATGGAATTAAGCATCCGAACACTTGGAAGGCTTACCACCGTGGAGGAATTCAACAACCTGATACTAAAAGAAGCCGATGGCTCCATTATTAAGCTTAGAGATGTTGGCGTTGCCAACCTAAAGCCCGAAAACGAACGAAGCATTAACCGTGGCAAAGGGCTAGTTCCTCAGGTTGCCATTGCGCTAATTCCCCAACCAGGCTCTAACCAAATCGAAATTGCCAACGAGGCTTACAAGCGCGTAGAGCAGCTAAAGAGGGAACTCCCTAAGGATATCAGCATTAACCCGGTTTGGGACGTTACCACAAATATCCGCAAAGCAATATTTGAAGTAGAGGAAACCATTCTGCTCGCCTTCATTCTTGTAGTGCTGGTTATCTTCTTCTTCCTCCGCAGCTGGAGAACGACGCTTATCCCTATTATAGCCATTCCAATATCGCTCATCGGCAGCTTCTTTGTGATGTACGTTGCCGGTTTTTCCATCAATGTGCTTACGCTGCTAGGGGTTGTGCTCACAACAGGACTTGTGGTTGACGATGCGATAGTTGTTCTTGAGAATATCTTTAAAAAGATTGAGCGTGGCGAAGATACCTACAAGGCCAGCATGGAGGGAACAAAGGAAATTTTCTTTGCAGTTCTCTCCACCACCATTACGCTTATTGCCGTTTTCTTCCCAATCATCTTCCTCGAAGGGGTTACGGGTAGGCTATTCCGCGAATTTGGTATTGTTGTTGCCTCTTCAATCCTCATCTCGTGCTTCGTATCGTTGACCCTAACGCCAATGATGTGCGCCCGAGTTCTTGTTCACAAGAAGAGCCAGAGCAAGTTCTACCTGCTTTCGGAACGATTCTTCGAATGGCTAAGCAGCAGCTACCAAAAATCGCTAACCCGATTTATACATAACCGATGGCTAGCCATTGTAATAATGCTCATCTCGCTAGGCATTATCTTATTCATTGGAAAGATGCTCCCTTCGGAGCTTGCACCTCTCGAGGATAAGGGGCGTGTGTCGCTTATGGCAACCGCACCAGAGGGTACAGGGTTCGAAAAAATGGACAGCTACATACTAAACCTAGCCCAAGTTGTAGATACCATTCCCGAAGTAGAAAGCGTTATTGCCCTAACCTCGTATGGAGGTGGGAGCGTAAACAACGGCTTTATTAGAATTTCGCTAGTGCCTAAGACCGAGCGCTCGCGCTCGCAACAGGAAATTGCAGAGATGCTCTCGGACGTAGCCAAAAAGAACAACTTTGCTAAGACATTCGCCATTCAGGAGCAAACCATTAACACCGGAAGAGGTGGCGGAATGCCCGTTAGCTTTGTAATACAAGCGCCCAACTTCGAAAAGCTGAAGGAGTACCTTCCCCGCTTCCTAGATAAGGCGCAGGCTAGCCCCGTTTTCCAAGCGGTTGACGTTAACCTGAAGTTTAACAAGCCCGAGATGCAGATACGAATTGACCGCGATAAGGCCCGATCGGCAGGCGTTACCGTGTCCGACATATCGGAGGCCCTACAGCTCTACTTCAGTGGCCAACGTTACGGCTACTTCATAATGAACGGTAAGCAGTACCAGGTAATCGGCCAAGCCTCGCGTAGCTTGCGCGACGACCCGGACGACATCAAGAGCATATTCATCCGCAGCAGCTCGGGTGCGCTAATCCAGCTAGGCGAACTTGTTTCCACCATCGAGGAGAGCACGCCACCGCAGCGCTTCCGCTACAACCGCTACATATCGGCAACCGTATCGGCCAACCCCGCTCCGGGCAAAACCATGGGGCAAGGCATCGACGAGATGCGAAGCATCGCCAAAGAAACGCTCGACGACTCCTTCTCCACCACCCTATCGGGTATTTCGCAGCAGTTCGAGGAAAGTTCGAACAGCCTATACTTCGCGTTTATCCTTGCAATCGTGCTGATCTACCTCGTTCTGGCGGCCCAGTTCGAGAGCTTCCGCGATCCGCTTATCATCATGTTTACCGTACCTCTGGCCCTATCGGGAGCCCTGCTTTCGCTTTGGCTATTTGGGCAAACGATGAACATCTTTAGCCAGATTGGCATCATCGTTCTGATAGGCATTGTTACCAAAAACGGAATCCTTATTGTAGAATTCGCCAACCAGAAAAAGCAGGAAGGAATGAGCCTACGCGCTGCCGCCATTGAGGCCTCCGCGCTCCGCCTTCGCCCTATTCTGATGACCAGCTTGGCTACTGTGTTTGGCAACCTTCCGATTGCGCTTGCACTTGGGGCGGCATCAACCAGCCGTATCCCATTAGGTATTGCGGTAGTAGGTGGACTAATATTTGCGCTGGTGCTAACGCTCTACGTTATCCCGGCCCTATACACCTACATGTCGAAGAAGACGGCCAACATCAAGCACAGCAAAGATCTGGAGTAGAAACCCGCTAGTGCCGTAAAGAAACGAACATTGCAACCTGCATGGCTAGCCGCTGCAAACAGAAATGACGAAAGCGTGGCTATGCGGATTGCATTCAACCTTAAAAAAATTTTATTCGGATGAAAAAAACAATACTACTGCTCATCGCCAGCGCCTGCTGCGGGATTGGCACCTCGGCTCAGGAGCTGCTAACCCTGCAGGATGCCGTAAGGCTGGGGCTCGAAAATGGGTACTCCATCCGCATAGCCAAAAACGAGTACAGCATTGCCACCAACAACAACACGTACGGCAATGCAGGATTCCTTCCCCGCATCGATGCCTCGGTAGGGGGAAACATCCGTAAATCGTCCGACGAAACCACCAAGCTCGACGGAGCTACCGTTTCGGCAGATCCCCGCACCGTAAACGCCTCGGCGGGCATCTCGCTTTCGTGGACGCTTTTCGATGGAATGGGCATGTTTATCGCAAAAGATAAGCTTACGCTCCTACAGAAGCAGGGCGAAACGAGCCTAAGAGCAAGCATGGAGAGCGCTACCGCGCAAATCATATCGACCTACAACGCCGTTGTCCAGCAGAAGCAGCTGGTAAAGGTGTTTGACGAAGCGCTAAGCATCTCCGAGCAGCGCGTAAAGATTGCTCGAACGGCCCGAAGCATCGGGTCGGCATCCGAGGTAACGCTACTAAAATCCGAGGTAGACTACAAGAGCGACAGCTCGAACCTAGTGCAGCAGCAGCTTAACCTAAGCAACCTAAAAGCCGACCTCAACCAGCTGCTAGGCCGTGCCCCCGAAACCGCCTTCGAGGTACAGGAACAGCCCCTATCGGCCAGCCCAATAGTCTACCAGGAGCTTGTGGCCAAGGCTATGGAGCAGAACCCAAGCCTTATAGAGGCTCGCCAAGAGGTCGCCATTCAGCTGCTAAACGTAAAGGATGCCAAATCGGCCATGCTGCCCACCGTTAGCCTCAACACCAGCTACAGCTACAACAAGTACGACTACACCAGCTCGTCTAACAAAAAGTACCAAACCCACGGCCCATACGTTGGCGTAACGGCTGGTGTAACGCTTTTCAACGGCTTTAATACCCGCCGAAGCATTAAAAATGCCCAGCTGCAGAGCAGCACCATGGAGGTACGCACCCAGCAGCTGGAGCAGGAGCTAAGATCGGCCATCCTGAAAACCTACAACGCTTACACCACAGCCCAATCGGTAGTGGCCATCGAAAAGAAGGCGCTGGAGCTGGCGCAGAAAAACCTGAACATCGCCCTAAAGGCCTACGAGCAGGGCTCCATTAGCGACATCGACATGCGCGAAACGCAGAAGAGCTTTATCGACGTTTCGTACAGGCTAATAAACGCTCAGGTAACCCTAAAGGATACCGAGGTGGAGCTCCGCCGCATCTCAGGAACGCTCATCCTCCCCGAGTAGCAACAGCCCAAAGCATACGAAAGGCGAACCCTCATACCGGATTCGCCTTTTTTACGTTCGATAGCCTGCAATCATCACCGCCTCAGGCCTACTGCAATGCCACAGGTCTTCGCCGCCCAACAGGAGGCATAACCGCTCCTACTTTTAGCCTCCGCCAACCGTCGGTAGCCCAAACATGCGCCCTAAGTGCCTTCTGCCACCCTGCGGCAGCCCTTCGGAGTCTTACTTTACGGCTCCGCCACCTTTCGGAGGCCCATTTTATGTCGGTTTGGGACTGCTGGAGAATGTGTATTTTTCAAATCATTTTTTATCAAAAAAACTACAAGTGTATTTTTCATGATAAAAATGGCATTCAAAAAAATACAAGTGTTTTTTTTCAATCCTCATTCTGTGGATATAAAATTCACTTGTAATTTTAATCTAATAACACTAAACACAAATTTTTCACTTGTATTTTTCAGTACAAAATATGTAGTATTAATAATACACTTGTATTTTTCGCAACACTTTTGTCACGAAAAATGCAACATCTACAGGTAACCTCTCGGGTCGCAGTTTTGCCCCTCCGTCGGCCTACGGAGCTCCAAAATAACGTAATGTTAGCCTTCCGACAACCTTCAGAGCACTACTTCGGGTCGTAAAAGATCTCCTCCATTCGTACAGAACGATAAACAGAGCTTACGTTTGGTAAACGCGGCCCAGCGAGGCTTTCATTTGCTACATTTGCTGTTCACCAAAAAACCGAATCATGGGCAACAACATCAAAACAATCATTTTCGACCTAGGGGGCGTTCTCATCGACTGGAATCCAGAGTACGTTTACCGTAAGATTTTCGATAACGACGAGCAGAAGATGCGGTGGTTCCTTACCGAGATTTGCCCCTACAGCTGGAACGAGAATCAGGATGCCGGCAAGAGCTGGGAGCAGGCCATTGCCGAGAAGGTGGCCGAATACCCCCAGTACCGCGAGTGGATAGAGGCCTACTACGGCCGCTGGGAGGAGATGCTGGGCGGCTCTAACGCCCAAACGGTAGAGGTGCTACGCCAGCTGAAGCAGCGCAACGGATACCAGCTGCTGGCCCTTACCAACTGGAGCGCCGAAACGTTCCCAACCGCAATGCGCCACTTCGAGTTCCTCCACTGGTTCGATGGCATCGTGGTTTCGGGCGCCGAAAAGACGCGAAAACCGTTCCCCAAGATATACAAGATCCTCTTCGAGCGGTACAAGGTAACCCCCTCGGAGGCCATTTTTATAGACGACAACCGAAAGAACGTGGAGGCAGGCCAGCAGCTAGGACTTAACGGCGTTTGCTTTTCCGATGCAGAGCAGCTAAAGGAGCAGCTCGCCAGCTTTGGCGTTGAGCTGTAGCCATAAAAAAGGGAGCAGCTGTAGGCCTGCTCCCCTCCTATTCTAGCCAATTCCCTTCCACCTATCGGCAATTTTCTTAGGGAATCCCTCCTTCACCTTCTTAAACTCGAAGTCGTACTCGATATACTCGTCGCCCCTAAAGATGTAGAACAACGGATGATCGAGGTGCTGGAAAATGGCATCGAATCGGTCGAAAGGAAGCCCCGTTAGCACATCCTTAATTTTCTTCGGATAGCCATCGGCAACTCTGTCGATATCCAAGTTGTAGGCAACATACTCGTCGCCCTTAAACAGAAGAACCTTGTCAAAAATTTCGGTATCGATGTCAACAAATACCTTCATCCGGGCGCAGGCGGTATCTACAGAATCGTAGGGAACGCCATGCCAGTTCTCCTTAATGTTTTTGGGGTACCCTTCATCTACCTTTTCGGCGTAGATGTCGTAGCGTACGTAGGTATTGCCCGAAAAGAAGTAGAGCTTATCGGCATGGTTGGCCTTGAAAACTGCATCAACCCTATCATAAGGCAATCCGGGCCAGTAATCCTTAATCTTTTGAGGATACCCCGCATCTAGCTTATCCGAAATCTCAAGGTCGTACCTATAAACATACTCCCCAATAAAGAAGTAAACACGTTGGTTGTCATTTCGCTGAAATGCAGCATCAATTTTTAAGCCCATACCATTACCTCCTAATTTAATATGTAATACAAACTGCATAACCCCCAAGCCACTGCTCGCTACATTAAGAACACCTTAATGCGCTTTTTAGTTCTTTTCTAGAGGTTGTTTATGTCGTTCTGATTGTATAGCTTCGTCCAAAACCAAATACTTATACGATGAAAAAAACTTTTTTGCTAAAAAGAATGCTACTATTTGTTGGGGTGATGCTCGTTGCCGCTGGATCGCAGGCGCAATCGGCCTCGCTGCTTTGGAAAGTCACCTCCCAAGGGTCTACAAAGCCAACCTACATCTTTGGAACCATCCACTCAATACCCCAAAGCCAGTTCTTTTTTCCTGAAGCAATCAACGAAGCCTTAAAATCGTCGGACAAGCTAGTTCTCGAAATCGATATGGACAGCACCGAAGAGCTGGCAACGCTCCCCTCACTAATTGTTCTAAAAGGGAAGACCATGAAGGATCTCCTAACGGCTGAAGAGGTGAAGAAGCTTTCCCGATATCTATCAGACTCGGCCGGCATACCATTTGAACAGGTTACCGCGTTTAAGCCATTCGTATTTACCAGCCTACTGTTACCCAAAATCGTAGGCTCTTCTACCATTAGCTACGAGCAGCATCTCCTTGCAGCGGCCAAGCAAATGGGCAAGCCCGTTGATGGAATCGAAACCGTTGCCGAACAGGTTGACGCCTTCGACAAGCTGCCAATGGAGCAACAAGCAAAGCAGCTGGTAGAGATGGTGTCGGACATGAATAAGGCAAGAGAGGAGTACCAGCAGCTGCTCAACGCCTACACAAACCAGCAGCTCAACAAGATTGCTGAGCTAACGGAAAAGTCAAACAAGGACTTTCCCCAGTTTAGCCAAGTGCTAATCACCGATCGAAACGTAAGCTGGATTCCTCGCCTAGAGAAGATAATTGGCAACGGAGGAGCCTTTGTTGCTGTTGGTGCCGCACACTTACCCGGAAGCAACGGGGTTGTTGAGCTCTTAAAAAAGAAAGGATACTCCGTAGAGCCCGTAACCATTAAGTAGCAGAAGTATGAGTTTATAAAAAAAGCGTAGACGAATAATCGCCTACGCTTTTTTTATAAACTCGTACTGTAACGCTACCTTTTCATAGCAACATACTCGTCGTAGCCCTTTTCTCTTAGTAAACAGGCGTTGCACTTACCGCAGCCAAAGCCGTAGCGGTTCATGGTAAGTTCTGCATTATAGCAGGTAAGCGTTTTACCTACGATGATATCAATCCCACCGCAAAGATCAGCAAGCATAAACGTTTCAGCCTTATTAAGCCACATAATTGGCGTTTCAACCTCTATGTTCACCTCGCTAGCCATATTCATGGTGCTCTTAGCCGCCTGAACAAAGTCGTAGCGACAGTCGGGATAGCCCGAATAGTCGGTTTGGCAAACACCAGTAACCAGCGTGTCAAACCCAATTTTTTGAGCAAAAGTGTGGGCGTATACCAAAAATATAAGGTTTCGGTTAGGAACAAACGAAGCTGGAAGCCCACGCGAGGTTTCCTCGTTCACGTCTTCGGTAGCGGTAAGCAATGCCGACTCGTTGAGCTCTGCAAATTGGGCCGATAGATCTACGACTGTTTGCACTACCCCCAGCTGAGCGCAGATATCAGCGGCTAAGTCCAGCTCTACATCATGCCGCTGCCCATAGCGATAGCTAATGGCGCGTACCTCATCAAAACGCTTAAGGGCCCAAAGCAAACAGGTTGTGCTATCCTGCCCTCCTGAAAAAATAACCAAAGCCTTCTTCCCCGTTACCGATTTTTCGTACATCTCTAATGCTGTCATTCTGTATTCTTTTTAAAAAGGCGCATATAGGACAGGCCAAATGCGCAGCCAAAAAAGGAGGATTTGCGTCATCCTCCTTTTCTATTCTAGTTGAAATATCGTCCTATCTTATTGATTGCCGACGGCAGCGCAAACACCACCACCCTATCGTAGGGCAGGATAACGGTATCTCCTGTAACAATTATGCTCAAATCGCCACGAACCAAGCCTCCAATCATGGCATCCTTAGGGAAGTTAATTGTTTTAACCGGACCACGAACGGCAGGACTACTTGGCTTTACGATGAACTCCATAACCTCGGCATCCGATCCCGAAAGCACCTTAATCGATTGAACATCGGTACTCATAGTAAATCGGAAGATGCGTCCGGCAGTTATCAACTTTTTGTTGATCACCGTATCTACGCCAACACTTTCGGCAAGCTTAATGTAGTCGAGATTCTCGATTTCGGCAATCGTTTTCCGAACGCCCAAGCGCTTTGCAAGCATACAAGCCAATATGTTGATTTCCGAATTACCGGTAACTGCAATAAAGGCATCAACATGCTCAAGGCCTTCCTCTATCAGGAAGTCGGAGTTACGGCCATCACCGTTAAGCACCAGCGTATGTGGAAGTTCATCTACAAGCTTCTGACAACGATCGCGGCTAATCTCCACCATCTTTACCCCAACCTTATTCTCCAGATCTCGGGCAATCCAAATTCCAATACGGCTTCCACCAAGAATCATCACGTTCTTTATCTCTAATGGCGACTTCCCCGTATACCTAACCAGTTCTGGAGCTCCAGCTTCGTTGGTAATAACATAAATAATATCGCCAACCTTAAACCGCTCGGTGGCTGTTGGTATTATTGTCTCGCCATTACGCGAGATAGCAACAGCCCTATAGTTTAAATTGGTTCGAGATGCAGTTGCCTGCAGCAATGTTTTATTAATAATTGGAGATGAATCTTCGAGCTTAAAGACGATTAGCTTCAGCTTTTTATTGGCAAAATCGACAAATTCTGTTGAGAAGGATTGGCTAAGAAGATCGACCACCTCTCGACCAGCAATTTTTTCTGGATAGTAAAGATAGTCAATGCCCATATCTACAAATACCTCCTTGTTGCTAGGTAGCAGATACTCATTTTTATCTATACGAGCAATTACCTTTCGAGCTCCAAGCCTTTTTGCAAGCGATGCCGAAATGATATTAGTTTCCTCAGAAGGGGTGACGGCAATAAAAAGATCAGCCTTCTCTACCCCTGCCTGCGAAAGCATTTCAAATGAAGACGGGCTTCCTGCAATACATGGCACATCTACATTTAAAGCAAGCTGCTTTCTGCGCTGCTCATCGTCATCAATTACCACTAGGTCGTGATACTCGTAGCTCAGCATCTTAGCGAGATGCGTTCCCACTTCGCCTGCTCCTGCAATTATTATTTTCATCGCCGCAAAATTTCTTGCTATCCTTGCTTACACTTATAGTCGGCACTAAACTTGCCCTTTGCCATAGCAGTTAGCTTACCCTTTACAAGCCTTTTTCTCAACGGAGAAAGGCGATCAACAAAAAGTATCCCATCCAGATGGTCGTACTCATGCTGAATAATTCGTGCCGCTATGCCATCATATACTTCTACATGCTCTACGAAGTTTTCATCCTGATACTTAATCTTTATGGAAGACTCACGATAAACATCCTCGCGCAAACCGGGTAGGCTTAAGCACCCCTCGTTAAAAGGCCAAGGCTCTCCGCTACGCTCCAATATTTGAGCGTTGATGAACGTTTTCTTAAAATTCTCCAATCGAGGGTCTTCTTCTGCAAATCCGCTTCCATCTATAACAAACACCCTAACCGACTTTCCAACCTGAGGCGCTGCGAGCCCCACTCCGTCTGCATGGTACATTGTCTCCCACATATCCTTTAAGAAGGCTTCTAACCCTTCGTAGTTTGGATCGATATTCCCTGCTACCTTCTTTAGCACAGGCGATCCATAAACATAAATTGGCAGTATCATTTGTTTCAAAATTTTCGTAACTCCTTACTTTGCATGTACGACTGCAGGATGATCGTAGCGCTAACCATATCCACCAGCGATTTCTCTCGACGATCCATCTTTTTCACACCTCCATCTAATATCGCTTGTTGAGCAATTTTCGATGTAAAGCGCTCATCGTATGCATCAACCTTAGTTTCAGGAAAATGTTTGGCAAGCAGCTTAAGAAAAGGTTTTATGTAAACCATCGACTCCGAATCGCTGTTGTTCATCTGCTTAGGCAGCCCAACAACAATACAATCTACGCTTTCTTTACTTAGGTAGTTCTTTAAGAAAGCAATTATTTCATTCGCTGGGATTGTACAAAGCCCCGTTGCAATTAGCTGCATTGGATCGGTAACCGCTATACCGACTCTCTTTCTCCCATAATCAATTGCAAGTAATCGTCCCAATATTATCAAAATTAGCTACAAAGTTAACAAACTAGCCAATTAATAAGGCGGATTACCATATCTTATTTTTATATCACCAATCCTATCCGTAGGCACCTTAAAGCAGAGACCACCACGCATAAATATTTCATTCTTAGAGATAATCTCTACATTCTTGAGGTTCAGCAAAAGTTCATTAGTTACTCTGAAAAACAGATTGTCGATCACCGTATCCTCAAGATCATCAATACCCTTATCCGACTCTACAGTTCTACCATTAAGAATATGAGCAACAACCCCATCCTCTACTGCTTCAAAGGCTATTACTTGTTCTATATCTACAACTTCAACACCTGATGGTGTTGTTAAGCATAGCTTTTGGGGAAGTTCGTTCCCCAAGTTTTCGAACAAAACGGCATATTGTAGCGAAGAATTCCTAACTATTCCCTTGTTATTCTTCACCTTTTCGATAGCCTTTGTAAGTTCATCCTTACAAACCGGTTTTTGAATAAAATCAATAGCACAATACTTTAGTGCCTTTATCGCCAAATCATTGTATGCTGTCACAAAAACAATATCAAAACTTCGATCAGGAAGTTCTTCTAATATGTCAAAACCCGACCCCTCGGGCATCATAATGTCCAGAAAAACAACATCGGGCATATACCTTACAATTTCCCTTTTTGCTTCGCTTACCGATAAAGCAGTTGCAACAACGCTCAAGTCATCACAATACTTCTCAAGCATGATGCTAAGCGATTCCACTGCTGCTCGTTCGTCATCCACTATAATTGCCTTTATCGCGTCCATACTGCTATTCAACAATTTGGGTTACATGTCTAACTGTGATATAATCTCGAGGAAATATAAGAATTACCTCGGTTCCTAAAGCATTACCATCATTATCGTATTTGTCCACATACTCGAGACTAAAATCTTTGCTATATAGCGATTTTAGAATTTCTATACGACTGCTTGTAATCTTGGTTGCAAACGATTTATGTCTTCTAACTAAGCTCATCCTCTGGATTTCCTGCGACTTCACGCGACCAATCCCGTCATCCGTAATGCTGCACTTTATAAACGCTCCTACGTTCTGAATCTTTATAAGAATATGTCCACTACTTGCCTTAGGCATGATACCATGCCATATGGAGTTTTCTACATACGGTTGAATTAGCAGTGTAGGAATATAGCTATCGGCAAGAGAAATACTTGGATCGCACTCTATACGGTATAAAAACTTTCCTTCACAGCGAAGCGATTCGAGTTCAAGGTAAAGTTCGAGAGATTCCAACTCTTCTTTCAGCGTAATATTCATCTTACTGGAGTTCTCTAGCGTTTTTCTCATCAAACTAGAAAACTTTGAGAGATAGTGCAACGATGAATCTACATCGCATTTTAGTATGTATAGCTGTATCGAATTAAGGGTGTTGAATATAAAATGAGGATTCATCTGCAAGCTAAGACTCTGATTTTTCCACAGATTTTCCTTTTGCTCGTGCATACTAATTTTCTGAACGATGCGCAAACGCGTACGGAAAATAGCAAAAGCAATAAGAGCAATTACAATAAGGCATAATCCGTTAAACCAGTATGTTGACCAAAATGGTTTCGCAATCGAAAAGCGAACAGAGGCGGGGTTATTTGACCAAACACGATCATTATTTTCTGCTGCAATAGTTAACCTATAATCACCAGGGGGAAGTTTGTATAACCTAATTGTTTCTTCTGTAGTATAAAACCACTTATCGCTCAACCCCTCTACCTTATAACGGTAACGAACGTCACCCTTTCGCTTATAGGTAAAAGCGTTAAAGGATATATCAATAAAGTTTTGATCATGATTAAGCATTAACAATCGATGAAAGTTCATATCCTTATCGTTCACCCTCATCGATGAAATACGAACAGCAGGGGCTACCTTATTATCCACATCCTTAGAGATATCAAAACATGACAAGCCAGAGAATGTAGCAAGAAATACTCGATCGCCAGATATGCAAATGTCTTTTACATCATCGCTAATAAGCCCATGTGAGGTGTTATAGTGCTTAATCCGATAACGAATTGGTTCAACTTGATCAATAGTGATACAATCTACACCACAGTTTGTTCCAACCCATACTTGATTTTTCCTAAAATCAAAACTCGACACGTTATTAGACTGAAGTCCCTTTATCTGAACAAACTTTTTACCTGTAAAAACTATGACTCCATTACTCTTGGTTCCAAACCAAAATCGGTTGTCAAACTCATTAATCTTCCCCTTTATGATGCTCGTATTCAACAATGGATTCTTTTCGGCTATTTGCCGAACCTTCCCCTTTGAGTAAAGGAATAGCGCATTTGAAGCAATCCACAGGTCTCCATTATTTTCTTCGTCTAGAGAGTATACTACGCCTGAAAAATCACCTGTTTCGTGAGAATCATAAACTACTTTTCCATCTTTAACCTTTTTAAAACCTCTATTAGAGGCAATCCAAACTCCACCATCGCGAGATTTTTCGAGAGCACGAGGGAGTAGCGCATAGTTTGGATTTTTATTACCTGCTACAAGTCTCTTTTCAACAGGATTTACATTGCTATTTTTAATTAGGTAAAGAATATCAGAGCAAACCCAAACAGTGTTATCGTCCTTAAAGAAACAAAGATCCTTAACGCTAACCGAGTTACTACCTTTACTAGCAAAATGCTTTATAGAACCGTTTTCGCTAATCTTAGATACAAACCCGTCGGCATAGCCCACCCATACGTCATCTCCAGTACTCGTTACTTTCGTAATTTTATCCGAAAGTAAGCCACTTTTCGTGGTGTAATTAAGGAAAGATAAAGAAGGAGCAAAAAAAACACCTGAATTTAGCGTCGAAAACCAAAAAGAATTCTCCCTATCCTGAAGTATCGACGTTACTACCTCCTTTTCAAGAATTCTCAACAGTGGCTTTTCCGTAAAGTTCTCTTTCGAATAGCAATATGCACCATGCCCATTAACAGAAAGCCAGATATGCGAATCCCGATCTTCGTAAATTCCTGTCACCGCATTCTCCATTTCATACTTTTTCACCCATCCATCCCCAACTACGTAAACAATTCGATCTAAAGAAAAAACCTTATTGCCGTTCTTTAGCCTAATAGCATAAAGATGAGTTGGTGCCAACCCCAAACGAAGAACCAGCGGAGGCTTTTTTGAGTCTAATACCTCCACATTACTCTCAGTAATCGAGTTCTGATAGTGAAACGATATAAATGGATTGCCCTTAGAGTAGTCGACAAGAACCAGGTTTCTCTGATTTGGATACTTGTAGCTAACAATCCCATTCCTTCCAACAATAACAGCACCTCTTTCTTTGAACGAGATCACCGCTGACGAGTCTGAAAATGGGAGAAATGAATTTTTTATATGCCCTTTATTCGTATTGAGTTTATCCTGGATTTCAGAATTATACACAAACGGTATAACTCTATCCGACTTTTGGTAGTACAAGTTTCCTTTTAAGGAGACAAACCAAAGCTGCTTTTTGTGATCCTCTTTGATTTCCAGTATCGACGAATTTCTAAATTCTTTAGGGTTTTCGGCTGAAAAAAAGTGACGACCGTCAAACCAACACACCCCGTAAGCAGTTGCAAACCAAACACATCCTTTATAATCTTGATATACACAAAATACCTCATTAGTAGGCAACCCTTCAGAAACAGTATACTGTCGTAAAAAAGGGATCTGAGCTTCTACGCTAAGGCTTAGCAGGCTAAAGGTGAGATAAAGTAATACACCTAAAAAACGTGTCATTGGTTATCAAGGCTGAAAGGTTTGCTCGACCAATATATAAAAAAAGGGCAGGATTTTTTCCTGCCCTTCAATTTATTATTTCCAGAGGCTATTCTGCGGAATAATCCATATTAGCTAATCGCTTATATGAATTGTATCTCCACTTTGCATTCTCCTCAGAAGCTACGAATAGCTCATCAGCCACCTCAGGAAATCCCTTCTTAAGCGAAGTATAGCGAACCTCGTTCATAAGGAAGTTCTGGAATTTCGACCAGTCTGGTTCTTTTGAGTCAATTGTAAATGGATTTTTACCTTCGGCCTCCAACAATGGGTTATAGCGATACAGATGCCAGTAACCACATTCTACAGCCATCTTGGCCTCCTTCTGCGAGTGACCCATACCATTCTTCAAACCATGGTTGATACATGGTGAATATGCAATTATAAGCGAAGGACCAGGATATGCTTCGGCTTCTTTAATGGCCTGGAAATATTGGTTCTGATTTGCACCCATTGCAACCTGAGCAACATATACGTAGCCATACGACATAGCAATCATTCCCAGATCTTTCTTACGAATACGCTTACCTGAAGCAGCAAATTTTGCAACTGCAGCAACAGGAGTCGACTTAGAAGACTGACCTCCAGTATTAGAGTAAACCTCTGTATCCATAACAAGGATATTCACATCTTCACCAGATGCAATTACATGATCAAGACCTCCGAATCCGATATCATATGCCCATCCATCACCTCCAAATATCCACTGCGATTTCTTTACGAAGTAGTTTTTTACGGCTAGCAACTCTTTTGCCAATTCCGAAGTTTCGGAAGCAAGAGCAGCCTCTAGTTTAGCAGATGCAGCACGACTCTTTTCTGCAAAGGCCATATTTTCGATCCACTCCTTAGCAGCAGCAGTAGTTTCTGCGCTAAAGTTATCAAGATTTGCAGCAAGCTTATTCTTGATGGTCTCACGCATCTTCTCCATACCAACGTGCATACCTAAACCAAACTCAGCGTTATCCTCGAATAGCGAGTTAGCCCAAGCAGGACCATGTCCCTTCGCATTAGTACAGTATGGCGTTGCAGGAGCGGAACCTCCATAGATAGAAGAACATCCTGTTGCATTGGCTACCATCATTCTATCTCCAAAAAGTTGGGTGATTGCCTTGATGTATGGGGTTTCGCCACAACCGGCACAAGCACCAGAGAACTCGAATAGAGGTTGAGCAAACTGAAGATTCTTGACAGTCTTCGTCTTATCTAGAATAGTATCTTTGTAGCCAACCTTGTTATGCATGTAGTCCCAACGTTCTACCTCGCCCATTTGAGTATCAAGGTGCTTCATTACAAGAGCCTTGTTAGGAGCAGGACAAACATCGGCACAGTTACCACAACCGGTACAGTCGAGCGGACTAACCTGAATACGGAACTGGAATTCCTTTACTGCACCATTACCCTTCACGAGTTCGGTACCAGCAGGAACGCCTGCGGCCTCGTCCTGTGTTAGAAGGAACGGACGTATTGCAGCATGAGGACATACGTAAGCACACTGATTACACTGGATACAATTAGAGCCTTGCCATTCAGGAACGCTAACTGCAATGCCTCGTTTTTCATAAGCTGTAGTTCCAGCAGGGAATGTGCCATCCTCGTAGCCAAGGAATGCGCTAACAGGTAGATCATCGCCCATTTGAGCGTTGATTGGATCTACAATCTTTTGAATGAACTCAGGAGCATTCGTATTGAACGTGAGCGGTTCTGCAACAATCGAAGCCCATTCTGCAGGAACTTCAATCTTAACTACCTCTCCACCACGATCAACCGCAGCATTGTTCATATTAACAATTTCCTCCCCCTTCTTGCCATAGCTCTTTACAATGGCCTTCTTCATTTGCTCTACCGCCTTTTCGTAAGGAATTACGTTCGCAATTTTAAAGAATGCAGATTGAAGAATTGTGTTTGTACGGTTTCCAAGACCTATTTTTTCAGCAATAGCGGTTGCATTAATGATATAGAAGTTAACCTTCTTTTCGGCAAGAATCTTCTTAACTGAACTTGGAAGTTTTGCCTTGGTTTCCTCAACATCCCAAACTGAGTTCAAAAGGAATGTTCCGTTTTCCTTGATACCTCGAAGCATATCGTACTTCCACAAGTAGGAAGGAACATGACAAGCAACAAAGTCAGGAGTCGAAACTAGGTATGATGAACGAATTGGAGAATCGCCAAAACGAAGGTGAGAGATGGTAATACCACCCGACTTCTTCGAATCGTATGCAAAGTATGCTTGGCAGTACTTATCGGTCGAGTTTCCTATAATTTTAATGGTATTCTTATTTGCGCCAACGGTACCATCAGAACCTAAACCATAGAATTTACCTTCAAAAGTTCCAGCAGCAGCCAGCGATACCTCAGGAAGCACTGGAAGGGATTTAAAGGTAACATCATCAACTATACCAATGGTAAAGTGATCCTTTGGCTCGTTCATCTTAAGGTTCTCGTATACCGAAAGAATTTGTGCTGGAGTGGTATCCTTTGAGGATAGTCCATAACGTCCACCAACGATAACCGGAGCATTCTCCTTTCCGTAGAATAGATCCTTGATTTCGAGGTAAAGTGGTTCGCCGTTAGCACCTGGTTCTTTTGTTCTATCAAGTACAGCAACGCGCTTAACAGATTTTGGAAGCACGTCGAAGAAGTACTTGGCAGAGAATGGACGGTAAAGGTGAATGTTAAGCAAACCTACCTTTTCGCCCTTTGCCATTAGGTGATCGATAACCTCCTTAATTGGATCAGTTACAGAGCCCATGGCAATGATGATATTTTCAGCATTAGGATCGCCATAGAAAGTATAAGGCTTATACTCACGACCAGTGATCTTGCTGATCTGCTTCATGTAGTCTGCTACAATATCAGGAATAGCATCGTAGTACTTATTGCTTACCTCACGTGTTTGGAAGTAAATATCAGGGTTTTGTGCAGTACCACGGGTAACTGGATGCTCTGGATTTAGCGCTCTATCGCGAAATTCCTGTAGAGCCTTATGGTCAATAAGCGATTCCAAATCGGTCATATCCATCTCTTCAATCTTTTGAATTTCGTGAGAAGTACGGAATCCATCAAAGAAATGAAGAAAAGGAATGCGGGTTTTAATTGAGGTCAGGTGGGCAATACCAGCAAGGTCCATAACCTCCTGAACCGAACCTGTTGCCAACATGGCAAATCCGGTAGGACGAGCAGCCATAACGTCTTGGTGATCGCCAAAAATAGAAAGAGCCTGAGCAGCCAAAGCACGAGCAGATACGTGGAAAACGCCAGGAAGCATTTCCCCTGATATCTTATACATGTTTGGTAGCATCAGCATCAAACCTTGCGAAGCGGTGAATGTGGTGGTTAATGCTCCTGCTTGAAGAGATCCGTGTACTGCACCGGCAGCTCCAGCTTCCGACTGCATTTCTACAACTTTTACAGTCTCTCCAAAAATGTTTTTCTTACCATTAGCAGCCCACTCGTCGACATATTCTGCCATTGTGGACGAAGGGGTGATGGGATAGATTGCTGCAACCTCGCTGAACATATAGGCGATATGCGCAGCAGCATAGTTACCATCACAGGTAATGAACTTTTTGCTTTTTGTCATCGTCACTTAATTTATTAAGGAATAAGCATTTGCTTTAGTCGTGGCACAAAAATAAAGAAAATAATCGTTTCGACACCCTTGAAAATTTGTTTGAGAATTCGCCAATTCAACTGCTAATTGAATAACAATTTAAACACACGAATTCCAACTAATTGAAGAATTAAAATATTTAAAAGGAAATAAAAATATAACTCTATTTAATAAAAAAGAAGGCCTCTAGGGCCTTCTTTTCAATATGCTTAATCGCTATTCATCGATATTAGGAATTCTTCATTCGACGTTGTTTTTGACATCCTATCTCGTAAGAAGGTCATCGCCTCCACCGAATTCATATCCGAAAGATAGTTTCGGAGTATCCAAATACGCTGCAGCGTTTCCTTGTCAAGGAGTAGATCATCCCTACGAGTGCTCGAAAGGGTAACATCAACAGCAGGGAATACTCTTCGGTTTGCAAGTTTCCTATCCAGCTGTAGCTCCATGTTACCAGTACCCTTAAATTCTTCAAAGATTACATCATCCATCTTTGAGCCAGTATCGGTAAGTGCTGTAGCTAGGATTGTAAGCGAACCTCCGTTTTCGATATTACGAGCGGCTCCAAAGAAACGCTTTGGTTTGTGCAATGCATTAGCATCAACACCTCCCGAAAGCACCTTGCCGGATGCTGGCTGAACGGTATTGTATGCGCGCGCAAGACGAGTAATTGAGTCTAGAAGAATAACAACATCATGCCCACATTCGACAAGACGCTTAGCCTTTTCAAGGACAATGTTGGCAACCTTAACATGTCGCTCTGCAGGTTCATCGAAGGTTGAGGCAACAACCTCGGCCTTGACGCTACGAGCCATGTCGGTAACCTCCTCAGGGCGCTCATCAATAAGAAGCACGATCATGTATACCTCTGGATGGTTATCGGCAATTGCATTTGCAATTTCCTTCAAAAGCATCGTTTTACCAGTCTTAGGCTGAGCAACAATAAGGCCTCTTTGTCCTTTTCCTATTGGAGAGAAAAGATCTACGACACGAGCAGATAAATTGTTGTGCCCCTTACCAACCAAAGAGAACTTTTCGGTTGGGAAAAGAGGGGTCAGATAGTCGAAAGGAACGCGATCGCGAATAAAATCGGGATCACGCCCGTTTATAGACTGTACCTTTATGAGAGGAAAATACTTCTCACCTTCTTTCGGAGGTCGAATTTCACCCGTTATGGTATCGCCAGTTTTAAGCCCAAAAAGCTTAATCTGCGACATGGATACGTAAATGTCGTCAGGAGAGTTGAGGTAGTTGTAGTCCGAAGAGCGCATGAAGCCATACCCATCAGGCATTATCTCCAATACCCCAGAAGCCTTTATTCTACCATCAAACTCATAACGATCGTTCTTCTTTGAAGATACCGAAGGTTGAGGCTCTTGGCTACGCACATCAAAAAGATCTTCAGGCATTGCAGTCGCAACAATATCTTCTGAAATTCGCTTTACATCCGAAGGTGCAAACACATCGCTATCATCTTCGATTGCAACGGCAGATTCCAGTTCAGAATCTTCGATGATTTCGTCGAGCACAACCTTTTCAGAAGAGGGTTTCTTTGACGCAACGTTTTTCTGCTCTACAGGTTGGCGCTGCTGCTGCGCCTTTTCTGGGCGTTGCTTACCCTCTTGTTGGCGTGAGAAACTTTTTTCTGATTTACCTTGTGCTCTATCTGTACTTTGTAGAGCATCCTCTGATGTGGTATCTGATTGAGTGGAAGGCGCACCTGTATAGCCAACAACACGTTCAAAACGAACACTTCCCTTTTTAAGACGCTCTCGCTTAATCTTAAGATCATCGGAAGGCTGAGATTTGACTTCTTCTGTAGCCCCAGCAACCTTCGCAGCCTCTTCTACCTTTTTCGACACCCCATCTGCCAATGGCTTCTGCTCCCTCTTTTCTTCCTTTCTAGGAGCATCCGCCTTTTTCCGTGACGCTAATTCTTTTTGTGGAGTAGCAGTTGCAGCCTGTAATGCCTGCTCATCCAGTATTTTATATATCAAATCTTGCTTTTTAAGCGAATCTACGCGCTTAATATTAAGCTGCTTGGCTATCTCTTTTAAATCAGATAGCAGTTTGCCGTTCAGCTCTAAAATATCATACATATAATGAACTATGAATTATTCCGCTTGAAACTTATTCATGGAATTGTTGTGAGAAAAACTCGTAAATAACGAAAGGGAGTTGATTTTATTAGAAGACCTAAATCTTTGCAAGTATAAAACAACTCCGAAGAAATTGCAACTTTTATCAAACATTTTTGTTGAAAGAGAGTAAAAAGGAGAGTAAGAAACATCACTTTATGTAGCAAATTGTTTGTTATTTCATTTTTTTAGTCTATTTTTAACTAAAATCTGTTAACCAACCTAAAGGTATGAGGCAGCTTAAAATAACGAAACAGGTCACAAACAGAGAAACCCCATCGTTAGACAAGTATTTGCACGAGATTGGGAAAGAAGATTTAATATCAGCAGAAGAAGAGATCTTGCTAGCCAGACGAATAAAGCAAGGAGACCAAAAAGCCATAGAAAAGATGATACGCGCCAACCTACGATTCGTAGTATCGGTTGCAAAACAATACCAAAATCAAGGTCTTACGCTCTCCGACCTTATAAACGAAGGAAATTTAGGTCTGATTAAAGCAACCCAGAGGTTTGATGACACCCGGGGTTTTAAGTTTATCTCCTACGCTGTTTGGTGGATTCGTCAGGCTATACTACAGGCCTTAGCCGAACAAGCTCGAATAGTGAGACTTCCCCTAAATAAGATTGGATCTCTTAACAAAATAAACAAAGCCTTTGCTGAACTTGAGCAACAATTTGAAAGAGAGCCTTCAATCGAAGAAATTGCCGATGTAGTAGAAATCGGTCCGAGAGAAATAAGAGAAGTGCTTAAAAGTTCATCTCGTCCTGTTTCGATGGATGCCCCCATAGGTGTTGATGAGGATATGGCGCTGCACGACATCCTGCTAGATGCTGAAGAGCAAACGCCAGATGGAGATTTATCCTACGACTCCCTTAAAACGGAAATACATCGCATCCTGAACTCGTTAACAGACCGAGAATCCGTTATACTCCAACTATACTTTGGGTTAAACGGAAACCATCCCCATACATTAGACGAAATCGGACTTAAGGTTGATCTTACCCGCGAGCGTGTTCGACAAATCAAAGAAAAAGCGCTCCGAAAGCTTAAGTGTATGGCCAAAGAAAAGGTTCTTAGAGGATACTTATAATATAAGGTATGAATAGGCGGATTACCCGCCTTTTTCTATTTTTGCAGAAAAATTCAAAGAATGCCACGTTTAGTATCCCCTTCGCTTTTAGCAGCAGACTTCCTTCATCTCGAAAAGGAGATCGAGATGATAAATAAAAGCCAAGCAGACTGGCTGCATCTCGACATCATGGATGGCGTATTCGTTCCCAACATATCTTATGGAATTCCGGTTTTGGAAAGCATTAAGCCTTTGCTAAAAAAGCCTATGGATGTACACCTAATGATAGTAGACCCCGATCGCTATGTTGAGGTATTCAGAAAGGCAGGAGCAGAAATACTCACCGTTCACTACGAGGCTTGCCCCCACCTTCATCGCACCATTCAGCATATCAAAGATAATGGTATGAAGGCCGGCGTATCGCTAAATCCTCACACCCCCGTATCGCTTCTAAAAAACATTATAAACGATGTGGATATGGTGCTTTTGATGAGCGTAAACCCAGGATTTGGAGGTCAAAAATTCATCGAAAACACCTACAATAAGGTAATAGAACTTCGAAAAATGATAGAACAGCAAGGAGCATCTACCATTATCCAGATTGATGGTGGAGTTGATAGCACCAATGCTAAAGCCCTTTACGATGCAGGGGCCGACTGTTTAGTTGCAGGTAGCGCCGTATTTAGATCGAAAGATCCGCTATTAGCAATTGAGGGTTTGAAAAACGCCTAAATAACGTATCTTTGCATGACTATTTTCGTAGTATAAATGCAAATCATCCGAAGGGGCTGTATTGGTTTTGACAGCAAGCCGAGTCGGAGTGGTAGCATGCCGAGCGTCGTGATGCTAGCTCGTAAATATCAGGTCTCAACTTATAAATGGCGAAAATAGCTACGCTCTCGCTGCTTAATATCACTAAGTGAATTAGCTTAATCTCAGGGTCCAAGGTGGCTCAGAGACGAGAATCCCGCCCGAGTTCCTGCTCTTTGGACAAAGGCATATGGGGTTTCAAAAACCATAGAGCTGGCAGGTGTGACGCCCTTAAGCATCTGCAAGATTTAGGGGATAAGAATTTTACTAGAAGGTCTACTGTCAGGTAAAATTCCGAAAACTCAGGTGAAGACTAAGCATGTAGCGACCATTTGGGTTCCTTGTTTGGACGAGGGTTCGACACCCTCCAGCTCCACAAAAGAGGCTATAAGTCATTCGATTTATAGCCTTTTCTTTTTGGAAGGACAGTGACAGACAACTACAGAGTATATACTTGTTCTTCCCTAAATCCTTCTTTCAATGTTTTATAGAGCCAACCTGCCCCCTTCCATTAAGTTACCTACATACAACATTATAGTTCAGAGAAATAATAAGAAAAATTCATTCCGCAACAAATACCGGTAGGCAAAATGGAAATCACACGAACGATTTGCGACAAGCATTTCCCCTCTATTAAAATGTAAATAAACTAACAAACATCATATTACAATAATTAATCCTTAATGTACAAACATGTTAAACATGAAAAGCAATCAGAACAAACACAATGCATCATTTTATATATTTACGGAGTTTTAAATGAGCATCTTTCGAAATTTTAGAAAGAAATGCTTGTAGTAACTTACATTAAAAAGGCATGAATTTCACTAGTAAGTAACTGTTACTACAGCCAACAGATCACAACCTAAAAATCACTAATAGTTAACCACTTATGGGAAAGAAAATCGTTCAGATTATTGGAGCTACATCTGCCCTTATAATTCCAGCATCAGAGTCATTGGCACAAAAGCACGCCGAAAAGCCTAACGTCATTTTCATTCTGGCCGACGATATCGGCTACGGTGATTTAAGCTGCTATGGAGAGAAGACCATTAGTACTCCTAACGTAGAAGCACTCGCTGCGAAAGGCGTTCGATTTACCGATGCCCATGCTACTGCAGCAACGAGCACACCTTCAAGATACTCCCTCCTAACAGGGCAATACGCATGGCGACGCCCTGATACAGGTGTTGCTCCTGGTGATGCAGGAATGATTATCCGCCCCGAACAAACAACCCTTGCTGATGTCTTTAAGAGCGCTGGATACGCAACAGCAGCCGTGGGGAAATGGCACCTTGGGCTAGGAGATAAAACAGGTACCCAAGATTGGAATGGCGTTATCACACCTGGATTAAAGGATATCGGCTTCGACTACTCCTACATTATGGCAGCAACAGGAGACCGAGTTCCCTGCGTTTTTGTAGAAAACCAGCAAGTAGTTAACCTCGATCCAAGCGATCCTATTCAAGTAAGCTACAAAACCCCGTTTCCTGGTGAACCGCTAGGGAAAGATCATCCAGAACTGCTTACCAAGCTAAAGCCAAGTGTCAACCACAGCCACAATCAAGCCATTGTTAATGGGATTTCGCGCATTGGCTACATGAAAGGCGGCAAGAGCGCCCTTTGGACCGACGAATACATTGCAGACAGCATCACCAGCAAAGCAGTGAAGTTTATTGAAGAAAACAAGGATCAACCTTTCTTCCTTTACTTTGCCACCAACGACGTGCACGTACCTCGAGTTCCTCATCCTCAATTTGTAGGTAAAAGCGGAATGGGCGCACGTGGCGATGCTATCTTAGAGTTTGACTAGAGCGTAGGAGAAGTGCTGAAAACCTTGGACAAACTTGGGCTAACCGAAAACACCTTTATTGTGCTTACCAGCGACAATGGTCCTGTTGTTGATGATGGCTACCAAGACCGTGCTGTAGAACTACTTGGACAGCATCGCCCTTGGGGACCATTCCGTGGTGGTAAGTATAGCAACTTTGAGGCTGGAACGCGCGTTCCTTTCATCGTAAAGTGGCCGGCAAAGGTTAAACCTCGCATTTCTGATGCACTTGTGTCGCAGGTTGATCTTTTTGCCTCATTCTCCGAACTCCTAAACGTAAAGATCGAAAATGGCGCAGCAACCGATAGCCACAGCTACCTTTCTACTTTCCTAGGCAAGGAGAGAGAAGGTCGCGACTATATCATCGAGCATGCAGGAGCACTATCGGTTTCTACAGGGAAGTGGAAATATATTGATCCCAGCAATGGACCAGCATATAACAAACTAACC
Source organism: Acetobacteroides hydrogenigenes (assembly GCF_004340205.1). Lineage (NCBI taxonomy): Bacteria > Pseudomonadati > Bacteroidota > Bacteroidia > Bacteroidales > Rikenellaceae > Acetobacteroides > Acetobacteroides hydrogenigenes. The sequence goes on along the minus strand of NZ_SLWB01000010.1, from coordinate 75,746 downwards.
GACACCGAATTGGGGAACAGCAAAGAGCCTCAGCTGTACAAAATCAAAAAAGATCGAGGCGAAAAGAACAACGTTGCCGCTGAAAATCCAGATATGGTAGCCAAGTTAAAGACCTACATCGAAGGTGAAAAGGCTAAAAGATAAAGCATTAAATTGCTGAGTAAACACAAAAAAAGGAGGGGAAAACATTATTCAACCTCCTATTTTCGTTAAGACTAGCAATGACAAGAACGTCGTGCAATATAGGTTGATGTGCAAATAAGCAGCCTTTAATGTAGTTTTCGGAAACTCCTTTTTTCTATAGACCCATCTGTTCCCTTAAAAGGGGGAAATCACCTCCTCTAATTCTATTTTGCCATCACTAAACACACTGCCTTTTCTGCTCGTCTCTTAACCAAAATGCTTCGCGTATTCGATTTCTTTGCTTACTTTGAAGAATAAAAATCAACAACCTATGGAAGAAGGTAAGCCAACCTACAAGAGGTACTGCAAAACCCTATCGCTGCGCAACGACAGCAGCCTGATAAGTAGCTACCTGGAGACCCACCGAAATGTTTGGCCCGAAATAGAGCAGGGCATGCGCGAGGTGGGCATCCTTAGCATGGAGATCTACATTTATGGCTTTACCCTTTTCATGATAATGGATACCGTTGCCGATTTCGATCACGATAAGGCAATGGGGGAGCTGGCTGGTAAGCCGCTTCAGGCAGAGTGGGAGGCCTACATGTCCAAGTATCAGGATGCCTCGGCAGATGCAACTGCTGCTCAGAAATGGCAGCTGATGGAGCGTATATATAACTTAAATCGCTAGTATAGTCACTTAAGATAAGAACGCCTGACAAGGTTTCAAACCCTGTCAGGCGTTGCTTCTTATTGGGGTAGTATGCTTTCTTCAGCTATCTTATCCTCCATAGGTATGCAGCTTCCGATAGGCAACGGGAGTCATAGACAGGTACTGGTTAAAGGTTCGGGTAAAGTGGTAGCGGTCGCAGAAGCCGCACTCCTGCGCGATGCTGTCGATGTTATGCGTGCTGTGGTGCAGCAGCATCTGCGCCTTTTCCAACCTCCTACGGGTGATGTAGTGCTGTATGGTTTCGCCAACCGACTGGCGGAATAGTCGGGCAAACGAGTTGGTGGCCATATTGGCGTACTCTGCCAGTTCCTCGTTGGTTAGCTTGGCGTTGAGGTGCTTGTCGATGTGGTGCATGATCTTCGTCATTCGGCTATCGAGGTTGCTCGACTGCCATACGGTTCCCGGAATTCCCCCCAGCAGCTCTACTATCAGCGAGTATAGCTTCATTAGCGAATTAACATCTTCGAACGAGTTGGCGATGCATGAGTGCCTTAGCGCATCGAGTTTATCGAGCATCGCCCTGTCGGGTTGAATAAGGTAGATGCCCGGCTTGGCAAAGTCGAACGGGTAGCCGATGTTGAAGTGGACGAAGAGATGGTCCACTATATTCTTTCGTTTAAACTCCGCCTTACTGTACTCCCCTTCGATACGTCCTCCCGATATCCCTTCATGGACCTCCTCCTGATTAAACGAGCCCTTTAGCGTGCACGAGTACGATGTGTTGGGCGGTATAATGGCAATGACATCCTCGTTGAGCTCGGCCTCCACCCCGTTGTATAAAACCTTTGCGCCATCTATGGTGTTATAGTATAGGCGCCAAAAAGGGAAAGCCGTATCGGTTAGCTCCCACTCGCTGAGATACCATAGCCTACAGCAGTGAACCTTAACGAAGAAGCTGGCGAAGTGCTGCTTATTTTCGGAGGGATCGTACTTCCTTTTCTCGATCAGCATGGGCTTTACATGAAAGATGTTTGAATTGTACACAAATATGGGCTTTTTAGATTTAAACACAAGCTTAACAATCAAATATGTTTGCAAGTAGATGTGAGTGCATTTAATACAATAACGCAAGGATTAGCGTTTGTTTGTTTAAGAAGTGCTTGTAACGGTTTTTAAATGCTAACAACGCGGTACAAAACCTCAGATATTTGCTGATGTTGGCCTAATGGAGTGAGAATAATACAAACATAACGATTCGGAGAGAGTATGGAACTTAATCAGAAAGTAGCAGAAGAGATCGGAAAGATATCGGAGGTAGCAGGTTACCTCTGGCAGCGCGAGTGGGCCGAGCGTAACGCCGGAAACATTTCGCTAAACATTACAGGCCTACAATCTATCTCTGCCGCCGATAAAGAGGGCAAGACTTTTTACGAGTGTAAGATGCCCGCCGAAGCGTCGGGGATGCTAATCTTCATCACCGGAACAGGCGAGCGCCTACGCGATCTTCGCTTTACCCCCGAAAGGGCAGCCTGCATTATCGCCATAAATGATGATGCTACCGGTTACCACATCGTTTGGGGTGGCGAGGGAAATCCAAATATCCGTCCTACCAGCGAGTTTGTATCGCACCTGGCAATCCACCTCTTCAACGTTAAGCAGGGTAACGGTCACCGTTGCGTGCTGCACACCCACCCGCTGGAGCTTATTGCCATCAGCCATCATAAGGAAATTGGAAAGAACGAGGAGCAGCTCAACAATGCGCTTTGGAGCATGCTTCCCGAAATCCGCGTATTTGTTCCTAAGGGAATATGCGTTGCTCCTTACGAACTTCCAGGAAGCGAGGCGCTGGCCAACTTAACCATCGAAGGTTTAACAAAGCGTTCGGTTATCCTATGGAGCAAGCATGGCGCTTTGGCTACAGGCGAGGATGCCATTAAGGCTTTCGACTATATTGATGTTGCCAACAAGGGCGCGAAGATTTACCTGATGTGCCTTCAAGCAGGATTCGTTCCCGAGGGAATGAGCCAGCAGGAGATGAAGGACCTCGAAGCTTTCCTATAATCTGTCGACATGAGTTGCTACCTAGCCGTCGATTTGGGCGCCGAAAGCGGTCGCCTGATTCTGGGAACTATTAGCGAGGGGAAGCTCGAGATGCGCGAGATTCATCGTTTTGCCAACGGCATGCTTAACATCAACGGGCAGTACCATTGGAATATCGGATCGCTCTATGCCGAGATTGTAAAGGGCATTGAGCAGTGCGTAAACGTCGAAGGTGTTGTTCCCGAAAGTATTGGTATTGACACCTGGGGTGTAGATTACGGTTTGCTGGCCGAGGATGGCTCGCTGATGGGGCTTCCTTTTGCCTACCGCGATCCTCGAACCACTGGTCTTATCGAAGAGTTCTGCAGCCTGATGCCTAAGGAGGAAATCTACCGCAGAACAGGAAACCTTTTTGCCTCGTACAATACCCTTTTTCAGCTATTCGCCGCAAAGAAGCATCATCCTAAGATGGTTAATGCTGCATCGGACCTGCTGTTTATCCCCGACTTGCTTGCTTACTTCCTTACTGGAGTAAAGGCTACCGAGTTCTCCTTTGCAACAACATCGCAGCTCTACAACCGCAGCACCAATAGCTGGGATAGCGAATTGTTTGCAACGCTGGGAATCTCTACAAGCATCATGCAGAATGTAGTAAGCGCAGGAACTAAAATCGGGACGTTGAACAAAACTGTTGCATCGCGAATTGGAGGACATGCAATACCTGTTGTTGCAGTTGCCACGCACGATACCGCTTCTGCTATTGCCGCAATTCCGTTTACCAGCTCGCGCTCGGCTTTTATCAGCTCTGGAACTTGGTCGCTTATGGGTGTCGAAACCGATAAGGTAATTATTACCGATGAGGCGCTTGCCAAGAGCTTCACCAACGAGGGTGGGATAGAAGGGCGTAATTACCTTCTTAAAAACCTTATGGGGCTTTGGGTGCTTCAGCAAACCCGCCGCTCTATAAAGGATTCGGGTACCGAGTACGACTATCCAACGCTGGTACATTTGGCGCAAAAGGCTGAGTCTTTCACGGCCTTCGTCGACATCGACCATGCATCGTTCCTCAACCCCGAGGATATGTGCAAGGCGATAGCCGACTACTGCGTAGCAACCAATCAACCTGTACCTCAAACGCACGGACAGCTTGCGCGTGTTGTTATAGAATCGCTTGCCTTGAAGTATCGCGAGACATTCGACGATATTCAAGCCATAGCACCTGCTGAGGATATAATGATTACCGGTGGCGGAATCAACAATAAGCTGCTTTGCCAGCTTACGGCCAACGCCTGTCGGGTAAACGTTACCGCTGTACTTCCCGAGGGAACAGCGGCGGGCAATCTGCTTACGCAGGCGTGGGGAATGGGAGGGCTTGAGTCGGTAGACGAAATACGATCGGTTGCCGCAGCATCCAGCATTCCTGTTACCTATTATCCAACAGAAGCACAACAGTGGAACGATGCCTATGCTCGTTATAGAAGTATCGTTGCTGCAATGAAATAATTTTTTGAGCACTAATACCTACTAAACCAGAAATCAAAGATGACCGCATTATCAACAAGACTAAAGGGCTCTCTTCCTAAAATAGGAATCAGACCATGCATCGACGGCCGCCGCAAAGGTGTTCGCGAATCGCTCGAAGAGCAAACTATGAGAATGGCACAAATGGCTGCCGATTTTCTTACCGCTAACCTTCGTCATGGCGATGGTACTCCTGTGGAGTGCGTGATTGCCGATACCTGCATCGGAGGCGTTGCTGAAGCTGCTATGGCTGCCGAAAAGTTCGAGCGCATGGGCGTTGGCGTTAGCATTACCGTTACCCCTTGCTGGTGCTACGGTAGCGAGACTATCGACATGGACCCACATCGTCCAAAGGCTATTTGGGGATTCAACGGAACCGAGCGTCCTGGTGCAGTTTACCTAGCTGCTGCTTTGGCAGGTCATAGCCAAAAGGGGCTTCCTGCATTCGGTATCTATGGAAAGGATGTTCAGGATGCCGATAGCAACGAAATTCCAGAAGATGTAAAGGCAAAGTTGCTTCAGTTTGCAAAGGCGGGTATTGCCGTTGCAACCATGAGGGGCAAGTCGTACCTATCGATGGGATCGGTATCTATGGGTATCGCCGGATCGATTGTTGATGCAGACTTCTTCCAAACCTACCTTGGTATGCGCAACGAGTACATCGACATGTGCGAGTTTACCCGTCGTATTGAGGAGGAGATCTACGACAAGGTAGAGTTCGAAAAAGCATTGGCATGGACAAAGAAGAACTGCAAAGAAGGCAGAGATATCAATAAGGATAAGAACAAGAAGAGCCGCGAGGAACTCGATAAGGACTGGGAAACTGTTGTTAAGATGACTCTCATTGCCCGCGATCTTATGGTCGGAAATCCTCGCCTTGCTGAGCTAGGCTTCGTTGAGGAGTCGCTTGGCCACAACGCAATCCTTAGCGGATTCCAGGGACAACGTCAGTGGACCGACCACTTCCCTAATGGTGACTTTATGGAGGCTATAATGAACTCATCGTTCGACTGGAACGGTATCCGTCAGGCTTTCCTTGTTGCCACCGAAAACGACTCGCTTAACGGCGTAGCTATGATGTTTGGCCATCTTCTTACCAATACTGCACAAGTATTCTCGGATGTAAGAACCTACTGGAGCCCCGATGCTATCAAGCGTGTAACCGGATATAGCGTTGAAGGCTTAGCATCTAACGGACTTATTCACCTTATTAACTCAGGTTCATCGGCACTCGATGGCAGCGGCGAGCAATCAATCGAGGGCAAGCCAGCAATGAAGCCTCATTGGGAAATCAGCGAAGAAGAAGCACAAAAGTGCCTAGATGCTACATCTTGGCCAGTTGCCGATCTCGAATACTTTAGAGGTGGCGGATACTCATCCTGCTTTCTATCGAAGGGTGGCATGCCTATCACCCTTTCGCGTGTAAATATCATTAAGGGCTTAGGGCCAGTACTTCAGATTGCAGAAGGTTATACCGTTGAACTTCCTAAAGAGGTTAACGAGGCACTAGATGAAAGAACTAATCCAACCTGGCCAACTACCTGGTTTGCTCCACGTCTTACCGGTGAAGGTGCGTTTAAGGATGTGTACAGCGTAATGGCTAACTGGGGTGCTAATCATGGTGCTTTCTCGTATGGTCATATTGGCGCAGATTTGATTACCTTAGCGTCGATGCTTCGCATACCTGTTTGCATGCACAATGTTGCCGAGGATAAGATCTTCCGTCCTAGCACTTGGGCTGCGTTTGGAATGGATATCGAAGGTGCAGACTTCAGAGCCTGCTCTACCTTTGGCCCTATCTACAAGTAGCAAGCTGTAAGAATAACACCTTAACCTAATGAATACACCAACTACGAATGCTCCGAAGAGCTCGTTGGTAAGATTAAACGGAACCAGCTATCTGGTTCCGTTCATTCTCGTTACCTCGCTCTTCTTCCTGTGGGGCTTTGCCCACAGCTTGCTTGATGTGCTTAACAAGCACTTTCAGGAAATCTTAGGAATCTCACGTGCCGAGTCCGGTCTGGTTCAGGCTGCCCTTTACGGAGGTTACCTTATCATGGCAATTCCTGCCGGGTTAATAATGAACCGTTTTGGGTATAAGAAGGGGATAATTCTTGGACTGCTGGTTTTTGCAATTGGCGCGTTCCTATTCTATCCTGCAGCAACCTACGTGCAGACTTTCCCTTCGTTCCTAATCTGCCTGTTTATTATTGCCTGCGGATTAACCTGCCTTGAGACAGCCGCAAACCCCTACACAACTGTTCTTGGCCCTTCAAAGTCGGCAGCGCAGCGTATCAACCTGTCGCAGTCGTTTAATGGGCTAGGTTGGATTGTTGGTCCGCTTATTGGGGGCTTGGTGATCTTTGGTAACACCGACGGCGGCGATCAGTTCTCATCGCTTGCCATCCCTTACGTGGGCGTTGGCTTTTTGGTGCTGCTTGTTGCCATCTTCTTTATAAGAACTCCGCTTCCTGAGATCAGCGAGCATGCTCATGCTCATGGGTCAGAAGAGGCTGCTGCAGCTACAGTTCCCGAGAAGAAGAGCCTCTTCCAGTACCGTCACTTTAAGCTGGCAATCCTAACCCAGTTTCTTTACGTTGCCGCACAAACCGGCGTAAACAGCTTCTTCATCAACTACGTAACAGAAGAGATTCCTTCAATATCAAATCAGGATGCAGCGCTTATCCTTTCGTTTGGTGGAATGGGATTGTTTATGATTGGTCGTCTGTCGGGCAGCTTCATTATGAGGTACGTTAAACCTAATGTTCTTTTAGCTGCCTACGCCATTGCCAATACCGTTTTGATGCTTACCGTGCTGCTAGCACTAGGATGGGTGTCGATTGTTGCCCTATTCGTAACCTACTTCTTTATGTCGGTGATGTTTCCAACCATTTTTGCGCTGGGAATTAGAGATCTTGGCCGCCACACCAAGAAGGCATCCTCGTACATCGTTATGGGAGTTGCTGGTGGAGCCATCTGCCCAATGCTGATGGGCTACATTGCCGATATTACCGGATCGATGGCTATTGGTTTTTCAATCCCACTGGTATGCTTTGCAGCAATTGCAGCATATGGTTTATGGGGATATAAGCTAAAATAAGTACTAAAAAATTCATAAAAAGAGGATATCTTTTACAGGTGTCCTCTTTTTTTATCAAAAAGTAAAGTTCTTACACCACAACTAACAACCTTCCCTTTTGTACAATATACGCCTATATATCAACATCATAAAAAAAAACAAAACCACATTCTTTCAGCCACAATTAAGGGCAAATGTATAAAAAAGCACATTTTTAACAATAGAGCCTCTCTGATATATCCTATTTAATTTCAATATCTTACCAAATCAACAACATTACCTTCTTAAAATTCAACACTTTAAAATCTATTTCCTTTTTATTTATTATGTAATTTGGCAATGTTCTAATTGCACATTCTAGTTCGTTCAATACTCAATTACCGAAAAGATCATCTGCAATTTGACGAAAGTTCTATTTTTTCAAATTGTCGCTTAACTAAGGTTAAGTTCACATGTTAGGAATTTGAAACAACCTCTAAAGTTCACAATACTATGTATCGCTTACTCTTTCTCTTTTCCCTTTTTATCTCGCTCAACAGCTTTGCACAAAAAGTAAAGGTTGCCTGTGTTGGAAATAGCGTAACTTGGGGATACCTACTTCCCAATCGCGAAACCGAATGCTATCCATACCAGCTAGGAAAGATGTTGGGAGACTCCTATGAGGTGAAAAATTTCGGAGTTAGCGGAGCAACCTTGCTAGAAAAAGGGCATAGACCATATATCATACAAGATTTCTACAAGGAGGCTCTAGCCTATAAGCCTGACGTGGTAATTATCAGCCTTGGCTTAAACGATACAGATCCAAGAAACTGGCCTAACTACATGTACAATTTCATACCAGATTACCATAAGCTTATCGATTCTTTTAGGCAAGCAAATCCCACGGTAGACGTATGGATATGCAAGGTCTCCCCTATTTTCAGCTGGCATCCTAGATTTAAATCGAGCACGCGCGACTGGTACTGGCAAGTCCAGAATGCCATAGAGGCTGTTGCCAAAGCAACGAATTCGCCTTTAATCGATTTGTATATCCCATTACACAATCGACCCGAACTTTTTAAAGATGCGCTACATCCTAATGCCGAAGGAGCCGCAATTATTGCAAAAACAGTTTACGCCCATCTCTCTAAAGATTGGGATGGATTACGCTTAGCCGCTCCATTTTCCGACCACATGGTTCTTCAAAGAGAAAAACCATTGTCAATTTGGGGCAAGGCCAACGCAGGTGATACCGTGGTTGTTTCGTTTATGGGGATGACAGTACAGAGCATTGCTTCGCCTTCTGGCGACTGGATGGTAACGCTTCCTAAACAAAAAGCAGGAGGCCCGTACAGCATGACAGTTACTGCAAAAGAACAAACAGCAGTTTTAAAAGACATTTTTATCGGAGAAGTTTGGCTATGCTCTGGACAATCCAACATGCAATTTCCTCTTAAATCGGCATACGGAGCAGCAAATGACATCGAAAATGCCTCCAACGCCAATGTTAGGCTGTTGAACTTCCGTCCTGTTGCCGAGACAAACGCAGCAGCATGGAACGACACCACCCTTCGTATGGTTAACGAACTAAAGTACTTTGCCGGTATGTGGGAGATTTCGACTCCACAATCAGCAAAAGAATTCTCGGCTGTAGCGTACTATTTTGGACAATCACTATCAAAAAAGTTGGGAGTTCCTGTAGGCTTAGTTCTAAATGCAGTTGGAGGCTCTCCTATCGAATCGTGGATTGGACGTTATGAACTGGAGCACAGTCCCAAAGTTGTAGACATATTCAACAATTGGGACAATAACGATTTGGTTCAGCCATGGGTTCGCGAACGATGCAAACAAAATATCGCTTCTGCATCCAATCCCCTACAACGACATCCCTACCATCCATCCTACCTATTTGAAGCAGGCATCGAACCAATTATTCCTATGGCCATGCGAGGAGTAATTTGGTATCAGGGCGAATCGAATGCCCACAACAAGGAAGCTTTTAACGCGCTATTCACCGAATGGGTTGATTGCTGGAGAAGCCGATGGAAAGAAGAACTCCCAATTGGCTACGTTCAGCTATCGAGCCTAAACAGACCGTCTTGGCCTATGTTTCGTGATGAACAACGAAGATTGCTCTCTGCTCGACCACGCCTAGGCATGGTCGTATGCAGCGATTTGGGCGATTCCACCGATGTTCATCCTACACGAAAAAAGGAAGTAGGAGAGCGATTAGCCCTTTGGGCTTTGTCTGAATGCTACGGCCAAAAGGGAACCTTGCTTAGCCCGCTATTCAAAAGCGTAGAATACAAGGGAAGTGAAGCATTGATTTCGTTTGACAATGCCAAAGGGCTTAGAAGTTCGGATGGCAAAGAACTAAGAGAATTTGAAATAGCAGGAGAAGACAGACTATTTTACCCTGCAAAAGCCGTATTAAAAGGAGACAAGCTATCGCTTCGCTCTAGCCTGGTTCTAAAGCCAATGTACGTGAGGTATGGGTGGAAACCATACTCCCGAGCAAACTTGGTAAATTCGGCAAATCTTCCAGCATCCTCGTTTACTACAGAGTACTAGAAAACAAAAAAGACAACGAAGCTTTTACACACCCTCATTTTACAACAACAATCCATGAAGAAGAGTATAATTCTACTACTAGCGCTAACCCTTTGCCTAGGAGCAACGAAGGCTCAAACTCGAAAGTTTTCAACCTACTACTATCAACGAGCCACACTTTTCGAGAAGATGACAACTAAAAACAACGGAGTAATTTTTATCGGAGATTCGATAACTGATGGAGGCGAATGGTGTACGCTTTTCAACAATTCTTCAATTCTGAATTTTGGAATTAGCGGCGATGGCACCGAAGGTGTGCTGGCAAGAATCGACGTTGCAGCACGCCTAACTCCCAAGAAAATATTTATAATGATTGGGATAAACGATTTAGCCAAGGGCATGTCGCCCGACACCATCGCCAAGAACATCGAAAAAATTACAGATGCACTAAAAGTCAGGTCGCCACGTACCAAGGTGTACCTCCAAAGCGTACTGCCAGTTAACGCTTCGTTTAAAATGTTTGATGGCCATGTAAGCAAAGGCAAAGAAATTATTGCTTTAAATGCCTTAATCAAGACTATTTGCGAAGAAAAAGGATACACGTTTATCGATCTATACAGCTCTTTCAAGCAATCCGACTCCGAATTGATGAACCCTAAGTATACCAACGACGGCCTTCATCTTTTGGGTGATGGATACCTACTATGGAGCAGCCTTATTAAACACCATTTAAAATAGCTTATCGCCCATGAAAAGAATCACCAGAATTGCATTGCTTTCCGCAATGGTAGTCTTTACGGCTACATCTAGAGGGAACAATGCAAAGCTTCCACTTATCCCCTACCCTCAAAAGGTAGAGCAGCTAAAAGCGGAAAAAGTTTCTTTTAAGACGCTGGTTATCCTTGCTGACGAAGACCATTCAACAAACCTATCTGGTGCTATTGCCCAATTGAACAGGTTTGTTCCAGCACTGCAAATCTCTACCAATGCTCCTCAGAAAGGCTACATTACTGTTTCCCTTCTCAAAGAGACAAGCATCCCTAAAGAGGGCTATAAACTTAATATTGAAGGTAATAAAGCAAGCATAACCTATAGCGACAATGGGGGTTGCTTCTACGCATTCCAAACACTAATGCAGCTAATGGAGAAAAAAGGTAAGGCGTACACCCTTCCTCAGGTTGCGATCGAAGATTCGCCTAACTTTATGTTTAGGGGTTTTATGCACGATGTTGGAAGAAACTTTCAAACCATCGAAGACCTAAAACGACAGCTTGACATCTTTGCTCTATACAAGTTGAACGTATTCCACTGGCACCTAACCGATCATCCGGGTTGGAGAATTGAGTGTAAGGCCTATCCTATACTAAACGACCCAACCTACCAACGTAAAGGGCGCGACCAAGGAACTTTTTATACCTACGATCAGATTCGTGACCTCATCGCCTATGCAAAGGAACGAAACATCTTGGTAATCCCCGAAATTGACGTTCCGGGACACAGCGCATACTTTAAAACAGCCTTTGGCTTTACCATGGCGTCGCCACAAGGAATAGAGGTTCTTGAGAAGTGCTTTAAGGAGTTCTTTTCAGAAATTCCTGCATCTGATTGCCCATATATCCACTTAGGCTCCGACGAGGTTCACATTGACAATCCCAAAGAATTTATGGCCAAAATGGAAGATCTAGTCTACCAATCGGGAAGGAAGGCGGTTGTTTGGAATCCAGGATTGAAAGCGTCGCCTGCAACCATCAACCAAATTTGGAAGGATGCCGCATTTACAAGCGAGGATAAGCAGAACGATGTCAACCTAAGCTCACCACTCTTCGACTCATCGATAGGCTACGTTAACGGATACGATCCACTCATTTTAGTCAACAGAATTATACTGAACAAGGCCTGCGGCAAAGTAAAAGGCGATAGCCTTGCATTAGGGGGAATTCTTTGCTGCTGGCCCGATGTAAAAGTGGCCGACAAGAAAAATATATTTAGGCACAATCCGGTTTGGCCTGCAACTCTAGCATTTGCCGAGAGGTACTGGCATGGAGGAGAACTTCCATTCGTAAAAAATCCTAACCTGCTCGAGCTGTCGAATATCGAGATGAGGAATAATCTTGAAGATTTTGAGAAACGCATGGACGTACACAAAACGGGTATTCTCGCGTCAGAACCTTTCCCTTGGACTGCAAACTCGACTATCCAATGGAATGTATCAATTCCTTTTAAATCGAAAGAAGAGCATACTGCCAAATCGACAACCAAAGCACTAGCAAGCTTACCCGATAGCCTACGCTGGGTTTCGTATTCAGGTGGTACTATTGACATGGAAGCACTAAAAAGAGCCTACAAGGTTGAAGGAAAGGATTCGCTGGTTGCCTATGCTTACGCCTATATCTATTCGGATAAAAGCAAAACTGTTGATTGCTGGATAGGATTCGAAACCCCAGCTCGTTCGAACAGGCAATATGCAGGAATTCCCCAGCAAGGTAGCTGGGATGCCAACGGAGGTGATGTGTGGATTAATGGCTCACGACTTACTCCTCCTGTTTGGAGTAAGCCTGGCCAATACAGAATACTTCGACCAACATGGGCCCAGCCTGAAGAGGAAATGCCCTACGAAGACGAGGAATTCTACTGGTCGAGAAAGCCTACAAAGGTACATCTCCAAAAGGGCAAAAACGTGGTACTCATAAAAGTGCCCAAATCCTACCAAGCACAACGATGGTCGTTTACGTTTGCCCCGCTAAACATGGATGGATTAAGGTTTACAACTAAAGAAAACTAGCCACGCTTTAAATCACAATAGTTACAACACTAAACAGAAGTCAACCATGAGTAACAAAGAGCTGCTGGCTGCAGGACTTTTACTTAGTACCGTTCCCTCGTTTGCCGCAAAGGGGGAAAAGAAGGCAAAGGTGCAAAAGCCGAACATCATCTTCATCCTTGCCGACGACATGGGGTACGGCGACCTGTCGTGCTACGGACAGCAAAAATACACGACTCCAAATCTCGACGCATTAGCCTCTAGCGGCGTACGCTTCACAAATCACTATACGGGGAGTAGCGTAAGTGCACCATCGCGCTGTGCGCTGCTAACAGGGATGCATACCGGACATGCTGCCATAAGAGGAAACAAGGAGATCGATCCGGAAGGACAACAGCCAATGCCGGCAAGTACCATCACTATTGCGAAGCTGCTAAAAGATGCCGGATACAAAACAGGTTTAACAGGTAAATGGGGACTCGGCTATCCAGGATCGGAATCGGATCCAAACCATATGGGCTTCGACTACTTCTTTGGCTACAACTGCCAGTATCAGGCGCACTTTGCATTCCCGGAGCATCTTTGGGAAAATAATAAAAAGGTAGAATATCCCGAGAACAAGGGAATGGCCAGAAAAACCTGGTCGCAGGAAGAAATTATGAACCATGCCAAATCGTTCATCAAGTCGAACTCGAAAAATCCGTTCTTCCTATACCTTGCGGTAACGGTACCTCATGCCGAGATGGTTCTTCCCGAAAAATACTTGAAGGATTTCATTGGAAAGTACCCCGAAAAGCCATTCCCAGGGCAGCACTACGGCAAACAGGATTATCCCCATGCCGCATACGCAGCCATGGTAACCTGGCTAGACGGACAAGTTGGCGAACTTAAATCGCTGCTTAAAGCCCAAGGAATCGACGAGAATACGGTAATCATGTTTGCCTCCGATAATGGTCCTCACGTTGAGGGTGGCAACGATCCATACTTCTTCAACAGCAACGGAGGCTACCGGGGTGTTAAGCGCGACCTATACGAAGGAGGCGTTCGCACACCACTGATTGTTTCGTGGCCTAAATCGATAAAGGGTGGACAGGTAAGCAACCACGTGGGCGCATTCTGGGATATTATGCCAACCATTTGCGATATTACCTCAATTAAGGCGCCAAAGAATATCGACGGCATATCCTTTACACCTGCACTGTTTGGCAAGAAGACAAAGGAGCACGAATACCTCTACTGGGAGTTCCACGAGATGGGCAAGCGTCAGGCGATAAGGATGGGCAAATGGAAAGCTGTTAGGTTGAACATTGCCATCCCCGAAAAGACCAAGACGGAGCTTTACGACTTGAGCTCCGATCCTTACGAAAAGGTCGATGTGGCGAAGTCGAATCCGGAGGTAATGAAAAAGATGGAGACGATTTTCCTCACCGCACGAACTAGCAATCCGTACTGGGATTTATAGCATAGAAAAAGGCAGATGATTAACCCCATCTGCCTTTTTGCTTTATACCTTACATTATATACCTACTTCATTCCCCTATTTACCCAACTCATCACATTAGCTGGTGGGCGTTGGTTTTCGTACTCCTCCTTCATGTAGTCCATGTAGGGCCGAACGTGGTCGAAGAACTTGTAAAACCCGTTACAGAGATAGTTCAGCCCCGGCTCGCCATACTTATCGGTAATAAAACGATTCTTGGGACACTCGCCGTAGCAAGCAAACAGGTATCGGCACTCCCTGCACTGGCGAGGAAGCGATGTAAACTTGTTGCTGCCAAAGCGCTGCTGCTTGTCGGAATACATCATCGAGGTGAGGTTCTGCGAGTAGATGTTTCCAATCTTAAACTCGGGGTAAACGAAGTGGTCGCACGAGTACACATCGCCGTTGAACTCCATTACGCCGGCATGCCCGCAGGTCTTCGCCAGGGTGCAAACGCCCGGTGGCTGGCCTACCCAGTTGGCAAGGGTCGAATCGAACAGCTGAATGTAGATGCTGCCCACATCCTTTCGTACCCACTCGTCGAATATCTTAAGGTAGAAGTTGGCAAACTCATCAGGGTCTACCGTATATGGGGCGACCTCTGCAATACCCGATTCTGTCGGGCTCGAGAACTTCAATCCGTTATCGTTACTAGAGATACGCTCTACGATTGGCGAGAATTGGATGAACTGACATCCGATCTCCTTAAAGAAGTTGTACACCTCCAAAGGATGCTTCACGTTATCGCTATTGATAACGGCCATGGCGTTAAACTCCACCTGATGCTTCTTCAGCAGCTCTACTCCGCGCATCACCTGGTCGAAGGTGGAGTGCCCCTGCTTCGAGCGTCTATGCTTATCGTGGAATTCGCGAGGACCATCTATAGATATCCCCACAAGGAAGTTGTTCCGCTTAAAGAACTCGCACCACTCGTCGGTAAGCAGCACCCCGTTGGTTTGGATGGAGTTGTCGATTGGGCGTCCTCCTCCGTACTTCTTCTGCAGGTCTAGCGCCTTTTGGTAGAACTTTATGGGGCGCATAAGCGCCTCGCCGCCATGCCAGGTAAAGAGCACCTCGGCCTTGGTTTGCGAGCGGAGGTAATCCTTAATGAACCGCTCGAGCAGCTCCTCGCTCATGAAGTGCTTTGCGGTGTTGGCGTAGAGGTTTTCCTTTTCGAGGTAGTAGCAGTAGCTACAGTCGAGGTTGCATATCGACCCAACAGGCTTAAGCATTACGTAGAGATGCCTTGCAAATGGGGCAATTGTCTTATTCATTACGATAAATGGCTAATTAGGGCATCAAAGAAAGCAAAAAAGAGGAAGAAACCTTCCCCTTTTTATGGTAATTTACTTTTTATCAAACTTCTCCATCAGCTCCTTGGTCAGCGAATCGGGGATCTTGTACTCCACCTTTAGCTGCTCGAGCTTCTTAAGAAGCATCTTCTTTACATCGGCATAGGCAGGGTTGCTGTACTGGCTATGCATCTCCTTTGGGTCTTTATCTAGATCGAAGAGCTCCCACTCGTTGGTGGTGTAGTAGTGAATAAGCTTGTACCTATCGGTACGCACCCCGTAGTGCCTTGCCACACCATGCTCGCCGATATGGTCGTAGTAGTGGTAGTAGAGCGCATCGCGCCACTTCACCTTCTTGCCCTCGAGCAAGGGCAGCATGCTCTTCCCCTGCATCTCCTTAGGAGCCTTAATGCCTGCCGCCTCTAGCAAGGTTGGGGCAAAGTCGATGTTCTGCGTAAGCTGATCGATCGTTATCCCCTTCTTGATGCCGTTAGGCCAGCGCATCAGCAGCGGCATGCGGAACGACTCCTCGTACATCCAGCGCTTGTCGAACCAGCCGTGCTCGCCCAGGTAAAAGCCCTGATCGGCGCAGTACACCACAATGGTATTCTCCTCGAGGTTGTTCTCCTTAAGGTAGTCCAGTATTCTACCAATATTATCGTCAACCGCGGCAACGCAGCGCAGGTAGTCCTTCATGTAGTGCTGGTACTTCCATCGCACCAAATCCTTACCCTTTGGCCTTTCGATAAGGAACTTGTAGATCTCGGGGCCATAGGCCTTGTTCCAGGCCTCCTTTTGGGCAGGGGTCATCCTTTCGTAGCCTCCAACCTTATCCCAATAGTCTTCGCCCATCGGAACCTTCAGGTCGTAGCCCATGTGCATGTGCTTGTCGATACCCATCTTATGCTGCGAGGCAGGCGTAGCGCGGTCGCTGTAGTCGTCGAAAAGGGTTTCGGGTTCGGGGATGGTGTCGTTGGCGTACATGGTGAGGTACTTTGGCCCGGGCATCCACGAACGGTGAGGCGCCTTAAAGTTGCAAACCAGCAGGAAGGGCTGGTCGGGGTTCGACTGGCGCTTTAGGAAGTCGAGCGCTAAATCGGTGGTAACCTCCTCGGAGTAGCCTTCGATCTGAACCGGACCTTTTGCCGTTAGGTAGTCGGGATTGTAGTAGCTGCCCTGACCTGGATATACCATCCACTCGTCGAAGCCTGCCGGATTGCTTCCCAAGTGCCACTTCCCAAAGATACCGGTTCTGTAGCCGTTGCTACGAAGCAGCTTGGGGAAAGTTACCTGTGCTGTATCAATTGCATCCCACGTAAGCACCCCATTTTTGTGGCTATGCTTGCCCGTAAGCGCACAGGCGCGGCTGGGGGTGCTAATGGAGTTGGCGCAGTAGTTGTGCGTAAAGATGGCACCATCGTTGGCAATGCGGTCGATGTTTGGTGTTTTGTTGACGATAGAGCCATAGGCGCTGATAGCCTGGTAGGCATGGTCGTCGCTCATCATAAAGATGATGTTTGGCCTACGGTTCGGCTTCTTCTCGGCTTGCCCATTCTTAGACAGCGCGGGGGTTACGATCCCCATGGAGCAAAGTCCGAGCGTGGTTAGCTTCGTGTAATTCATTTGGTTGTGCTTTAGTAACAGAATCAAAGATGCGTATCTTTTGCTGAATGCGGCAACTTTTCGGCCTGCTTTTAGGCTTTTTTTACCCAAGCAAAAAGACGTCCAGCCACACGGCATACCCGCTGACGATGTGCAAATTACACACCAGGCAGCATGCCAATACTCCGTAGCAGACAGGAGCCACAATCTGGCAGGTTGAATAGTTCACCAAAATTCCGCTACCGGTAGGCTGCTGCCGCCCATAGCCTAGCCGTGACCTCGCCCTTCATAACCCACCACTTGCATCGTCTAAAGGCCAAAGGGCAATCTATTCCCGGCGCCGGGAAACCCCCAACCACACCCAAAAAGACAATTCACGGCGCCGGGATTCAACCAAACACAATAGCACACAATACTCCCGCCGCCGTGTATGCATTAAAGCAATGCGAAAACAAATCAACAGGCACGCGCATATGATAATCACACCAAATCAGCCCATTCACGGTGCCGTGATCTCATAACCACAATGCAAAACCTAATTCACGGCGCCGTGAATTCAATAATCAAGTTAAAATAGCCCATTCGCGGCGCCGTGAACATCCTTTCCTGCACGCCGTACCCCTTCGCGGAGCCACGATAAGCCCTACCCCCATTCCCGCACCCCCTGCGCAGCGCTGTTCAGCCGATCCTCAGGCAGCATCAGCTAAAATAGTTTCACAGTAAAGGATATTTAACCGTTCTTTCTTTATAAATTTAGGGCGGTACCCACTCATTTATTTGCTCATGATCAAAGGATTCTTCTACCACGATATGCGGATACTCGAGAAAGCGCTATTTGCCGAAAAGATGCTCCAAATCGTTAAGCGCGATCAGGATCAGGATGCCGAATTTGCGCTGCTCGTACAGGATATGGAGGGTAAGGTCGAAACCCTGAACCAGGCGCTGCAAAAGGTGAGCAACGCCAGCATCAGCAGCCTGGTAAAAAAGGATGATGCCCAGCGCGACAAGGGCATCTCGAACCTGCGCCGCTACGCGCAAACGTGCGCCGCCCGAAAGAACGAAGCCTGGGCCAGCGCCGGCCAGCAGCTAGTTTACGCCATTAAGGCCGTGGGCTGGACGATGAACCGCAAAGGCAACAAGGAGGAGACTAACCTGGTAGATACGCTGCTCAACATGCTGGAAACGCACCCCCACCTAAAGCAGGCCATCGAAACGATAAACGCACAGGAGTGGGTGGAGGAGATCCGCGAAGGGCAGGCCAGCTACATCCTGCACAAGGAGCAGCAAACGCAGGCCAAGCCTCCCAAAAGCAGGGTAAGCTCGCAGGAGGCAGCCCGGGTGCTAGGCTTCGCCATCGACAAGATGGGGCGCTACATCAACTTTCATATCGAATTTAGGAATAACGAAACCTACAAGGCTATGGCCTCGTCGCTAAACCACATCATAGCCGAATTCAGGGCAACGCAAAAGCAGCGCGCCACGCGCTCGCGCAAGAAAAGGGAGGGCAAGAGCAGCCGCAACACAGAGGAGTAGCCCGCTAAGGCGCACCATAAAAGAAGCGTCCACCCCGGTAGCACGGGATGGACGCTTTTCTTATGCTTGGCTGAAGCGCAACGGCGTTCAGCAGAGGAAACAGGTTATGTAGGCCATGCTCTTCCACGTTCTCTATTCGGAGGAGGCCTACCTCAACGTACCCACAAAGCGGAACGCTAGCGAATGGGCAGGAAGCCCAACTGCTACTTTAGCTCGGCGCTTACCGCCTTTAGCTCGTCGAGGGTTGGCTGCGCAAAGAGCGACACCCCCTTGGCGCCACCTTCAATAGCCATACGAACGCCCAGGCGCAGCTCGTCGATACTCTTAAAACCGCTCAGGAAAAGGCCGGCGTAAATCGGCTTCTTGTTACCCATAAAGTCTACGCCCTCGCGCACCGCCGTACGAATCCACGAAGGTTGCTCGTCGTAGAAGCTGTGGTACACCATTGGGCAAACAGCATCTATGGGGAAGCGTACCCAATCCTGACGAACCAGCCTACGGGCCACCTCGGGCGTTGGGAATACCGCAGCCGATACGGGCTTACGGTAGCTGTGAGCCACCTGGCATACCTTGGCAACAATGTCAACCACCTGCTGGTAGCGGAAGGCTCGCCACGATGGCGACTGATCAGGGAACTGCATCGTAAGCGGGTCTACCCCATTATGGCTATCGGCATAGGCCTTACGGCATCGCTCGCAGTAGCAGAAATCATACTCGCCATGCTCCTCCTTCTGCTCTATGCCGTACCCCTTCCAAAGGGTAACCGGAAGCACCACATCGCAGAAGCGCACGTAGTCGAGGTGAACGCCATCGATGTAGTCCTTCTTGCAAAGCGCCTCCACCTCGCGGGCAAGCGTATCGGCCACTCCTGGATAAGAGGGGCACATCCATCGGTAGTAGTTCACGTAGGGTGGATTTTCGGCGGTTGACTTTCCGGTACGGCTCACAGCAGCCATCTCGGGATGACGGGCCAGAATGTCGCCCCTATTCATGGTCCACATCCATCGATGCGCCTCTAGGCCGTGCCTTTTGGCGCTCCTAAACGCCTTTTCGACATCCGACTCGAAGAAAACTCCGGTAACGCCATACTTGGCCCAAATCGAAAATAGGGAATCGTACTGCTGAACGGTAGTTGCCTGAGATGGATTCATCCAAATCCATAGCTTTTTGGCACCTTTCATATCGGCAATATGAGACGAAGCGGCATGCTTGCCTCTTTTCTGCGCGCATAGTAGCATTGGTAGTAGGAGCAATAGCGCGACTAGCTTTAGGTGTTTCATACGAACTGCTTGATTTTAAATAGCAGCATGGCCCATAGAGGTTCATGCTTCCGGTTTGAATAATAGTGTTATTGTAGCACGTCCTGTGCTTTTCGTGCTAGCAAAAATACAAACCAAAGTACATTCATTTGCCTAATTAAAAAAGAAAAGAGGACCGATTCTCATCGTCCTCTTTGTTCTTAGCTCAATAAATGTGTCTTAACCAATATTCTAACATATGAAAACGAGCCAAGCAGTATCTTAGATGCTTACGCAGTACACTCTTACTTGCTTTATAAAGGAGAATTGAAGCGATTTGCTTAAAGGGGAAGGGGCTTACAAATTGTAAGCGTTATGTCAACCTTCGCTGTCTTACATCCCACTTCAAAACACGGCTCGAAAATAAGTAAAAGTTTCTAGGTATCGCCTTGCTTAACCATGTTTAACAGCTCCATTGTTACACTTTGTAATCTTTCTCGTGAGTTTGTGTAAAAGATTAAAACATTTGAAGCCACTCTAGCTTCTTAATTGCTTTCTTGTCGACACGATGTACAGTAGCATTATGCTATAGTAATCAAGCATCGCCCTAAAGAAGCAACGCAATACCATAAATTACAAATTGACAACAAAAGCCCCATTTTTGCTTACATCGTAAAAAGGTATTTGTCCTTGCAGACATTTATGGGTCCACTTATCAGACAAATATTTCGAGGCAGAGCCGTCGATTACCACAAACTTAGGTCTAATATACTTAAGCAGCTCATCCGGGTTGCCCCGCGTCTTTCTACAAACAACAAGGTAGTCAACGGCAATAGGAGGATCTGTCGTTCTCTTTTTTACTATTTGTTTGGAGCAAACGTATAGCACTTTTCCGGCAAAAGAGCACCAGCCACGACTATACCTCCAATCGTGCTTACTTATAGAATCCTCGAAATCCACAAATTCCACATCATTGGATGCTGCTCTTCCCCATTTTAGCAGCGACTGATCCATAAAATTGTAGCTGTACCCATCTCGAACAGAATCGCACAGGCAACGGCTGCGCTCTCCGCTACTCATAAGAATAGCGGTTCCTCCACGCATGGCATACACAACCAAAATTGGCCTTCGTTCCTTAATCTTGCTAAAGGCAACCCCTGCTGTAACTATAACCATCAACATTAGCGATAGCAGTACTAGTTTGGCTTTTCGGTAAAGCATAAAGACAAAAAACAACATAAATGCCACAAAAAGAAGTAGCATCTGCCAACGTTCGAAGTAAATGCTCGATAGTACGCCTCCCGGAATATGCTCAATAAACGAAACCGAACTATTGGTTAGCTTCAACAGCCAAATCAGTATTGCAGCAAGCAAATTAGCCCCCCAACTCCACCACGAGATTGAAAGCAGCACCAACCCTCCATAAATAATCATGGTTGTAAGTGGAATAAGAATAATATTGGTGAGCAAAAAGACCAACGGAAACTGATGGAAGTAGTAAACAGTAAGCGGCAACGTTAGAATTTGCGCAGCTAGCGATACTGCAACAAGATCGTACCCCCACCGAAATATCCTATTATGTGGAGCCCATCTACCCAAGAAAGGATAAAAGAGCAGTATTGATATAACAGCTGCATATGAGAGCAAAAAGCCTACATCATAGAGCGAAAAAGGGTTGTACAAGAGCAAAACTATAAACGAAGCAGCAACCAAATTAAAAATGTTGTGGCTTCTATTCAACATCTTCCCCACCAGTATAAATGTGAACATAACGGTAGCCCTCACAATAGAAGGGGAGAATCCAGCCACAAAAGCGAATACCCAAAGCGCAAGAAGTATGATGACATTCTTGAATATGCCTCCAATCCTACCTCGCATAAAGAAAAGTAACCACACTAGAACTATATAGTACAGCGCAACATGCATACCAGACACAGCTAGTATATGCATTGCCCCTATGTTGGCATACATTGTTTTAAGGTTCCCATCAAGAAATTGCTTATCACCAATCATTAAAGCAAGGACAACACCTAGTTCAGCTCCTTCAAAACCGAACTGCCTAAATGTTTGAAGGGTATAGCGCTGTAGAAAATAGGCCAACTTCAATATCGGATTAACCTTGGCCTGCCCTATAGGCAAAATACAGCCTTTCGATATAAAAGCAGATGCGTATACGCCTTGGCGAGCATAGTAGTCCTTAAAGCTAAATTCGTAAGGATTCTTAGGTGGATCTATTGATGTAACTCGTGCCCGAACCCGCAAAATGGATGCATAGTTTGGAATGACAGTATCTCTACTGTAGGTAATTGCTTTTGTCCCGACCAATATCTTAAGATGTTGTGGAGCATCTACAACTTTCGATGTCCACCGAGATCCATACCTTGTTTCAACTGGGTTGTCATCAACCTGAATGGTTAGGAAAGTTTTCTCATCAAATGAACCGTCAACTAGCCTAGATTTTGTGATACTTACATAGGCAGCACCTAACGAGAAGAATAGAAGAAATGCGCCTGCACCAAATACCCAGCGGTGGCTATACCGCAGCGAGTTATATCCCCAAAACATTACAAGTAGCGCAAAGGGTGAAATTAGCAACCAGTAATGCCACAAAAAGGTTACCTCTGTTGCTAATGCAATGCCGAGACTAAAAGCCACGGCAACTTTCAGGATTGGTAATAATCTTAATGGTTCAACGAGTGCTCTCATTGCGAAAAAATGAGTGGTTCTCAATAGTTTTCTCAATCCTAAATATATAAAAAAGCCGGAAATCAAAACAATTTCCGGCCTTTTTGTGCTGATAAATATGCTGTTAACGATACTCGTCCCAGCTCTTAATTTTTAGATCATCCAAATCATACTTGCAAATGGCGTACACAAATGCGCTTGCCAAACGTGCGTTGGTGATTAGCGGAATGTTGAAATCTACCGCGCTACGACGAATGGTGTAGTCGTTTGCCAACTCTGTTTTGGTAAGGTTCTTTGGAATATTTATCACCAAGTCAATCTTCTTTTCACGAAGATAGTCTAGCGTATTTGGCTTAGCATCCTCATCTGGCCAGTGAAGAACGGTTGCTTGAATTCCATTATCGTTCAGGAATTGAGCCGATCCTCTAGTTGCAAATAGGTTATAGCCCTTATCTCGAAGCATGCGGGCGCTGTTCAGCAGCTCAATCTTTGAGCGAGCATCACCCGTGGAAAGAAGAATATTCTTCTTTGGCACACGATATCCCACCGATAGCATCGCCTTAAGCAGCGTCTCGTAGTAGTTTTCGCCAATGCAACCAACCTCTCCTGTCGATGCCATGTCTACACCAAGTACAGGGTCGGCTTTAGAAAGACGCGAGAACGAGAACTGAGATGCCTTAACACCAATATAATCTAGTTCGAAAATTGACTTATCAGGACGCTGAACCTCCATTCCGAGCATCACCTTAGTTGCCAACTCAATGAAGTTCACTTTTAGCACCTTCGATACGAATGGGAAGCTACGCGATGCGCGCAGGTTACACTCAATCACCTTAATATCGTTATCCTTTGCAAGGAACTGCATATTAAATGGTCCGGTGATATTAAGCGCCTTTGCAAGCTGACGAGCGATTTTCTTTATGCGTCGTGCCGTTTCAAAGTAAATCTTTTGTGCAGGGAAAACCATTGTAGCATCGCCAGAGTGTACCCCGGCAAACTCAATATGCTCGCTGATAGCGTAGGCAATTACCTCACCCTTGTTTGCAACTGCATCAATCTCAATTTCCTTAGCATTCTCAATGAATTCTGTTACTACAACAGGGTACTCCTTCGATACATTCGCCGCAAGCTTAAGGAAGTGCTCCAGTTCGAAGTGGTTCGACACCACATTCATGGCAGCACCCGAAAGCACATATGAAGGACGAATAAGCACAGGGAATCCAACCTCGTCAACAAACTTATGAATATCGTCCATCGAGGTAAGTTCCTTCCAACGTGGCTGATCTATCTTAAGCTCATCAAGAAGCGAGGAGAACTTGTGGCGATTCTCTGCTCGGTCGATGTCAACCGGCGAGGTTCCAAGTACCGATACCTGTTGGTCGTATAGCTTCATAGCCAAATTATTGGCAATCTGCCCCCCCGTAGATACAATTACCCCTTGAGGAGTCTCGAAATCGATGATATCCATCACCCTTTCAAAGGTAAGTTCATCGAAGTAAAGACGGTCGCAGGCATCGTAATCGGTAGAAACCGTTTCGGGGTTGTAGTTAATCATTACCCCACGAAGCCCCTGCTTACGAACGGTTTGAAGAGCATTTACCGAACACCAGTCGAACTCTACTGAGCTTCCAATACGATAAGCGCCGGAGCCAAGCACCACAACCGATTGGTTATCGTTTGGCTGTTCGATATCATTTTCAGAAGCGTTGTATGTTATATACAGGTAGTTAGTTTTTGCAGGATATTCAGCAGCAAGCGTATCAATCTGCTTGATGTAAGGTAATATTCCTAATCCCTTACGATACTTACGAACCTCAAGAAGTCTATCCTGCATCGAACGCTCCTCATCCTTAATCACAAATCTGGCGATTTGGAAATCGGAGAATCCCTTTCGCTTAGCATCCTTCAGGATGTCAGCAGGAACGCTTTCGATCTTACTATATTCTTGTAAATCTTTCTTAGTATCGAAAATCGACTTTAATTTAACGAGGAACCACTTGTCTATTTTGGTCAGATCGTGTACCCTATCTATATCGTATCCTGCAGCAAAAGCGGCAGCAATGCTATACACGCGCATATCGGTTGGCTCAGAAAGCGCCTTGTCTATATCGTCGAACACGAGGTCGTTGTTGCCAACAAAACCGTGCATACCCTGACCAACCATTCGAAGTCCCTTTTGGATAGCCTCCTCGAAGGTACGACCGATGGACATTACTTCTCCTACTGACTTCATGCTAGAGCCAATCTCCTTAGATACGCCGATAAACTTATTTAAATCCCAACGAGGAATTTTACAAACGATGTAATCTAGAGCAGGCTCGAAGAATGCAGTAGTAGTTTTGGTAACCGCATTCTTTAGCTCATGCAAGCCATAGCCTAAGCCAAGCTTCGCAGCAACGTGCGCCAGCGGATAACCCGTGGCCTTAGAAGCAAGTGCCGAAGAGCGCGAAAGACGAGCATTAACCTCGATAACGCGGTAATCCTCTGAGTATGGATCGAGCGCATATTGAACGTTACACTCGCCCACAATGCCCACCTTGCGAACAATCTTTATGGCAATACGGCGAAGCTTATGATACTCGGCATTGGTAAGCGTTTGCGATGGAGCAACAACGATACTTTCACCCGTATGGATTCCAAGCGGGTCGAAGTTCTCCATGTTACAAACCGTAATACAGTTGTCGAATCGGTCGCGAACCACTTCGTATTCTACCTCTTTCCAACCCTTGATCGATTCCTCGACAAGGATTTGTGGAGAGTACGAGAATGCTTTATCGGCAAGTTTAAGCAGTTCATCGCGGTTATCGCAAAAACCCGAACCTTGACCTCCAAGCGTATAAGCAGCACGAACAATAATTGGGAAACCTAGTTCTTCCGAAGCCTTAAGTGCTTCTTCAACTGAAGTACAAGAGATGCTTCGAGGGGTCTTAACATCAATCTCGTGGAGCAAGTCGGCAAAAAGCTGGCGGTCTTCGGTATTTTTGATCGCTTGAACCGGTGTTCCAAGAACCTCGATACCATACTTTGCCAAAACGCCCGAATCGAAAAGCTCCGTACCGCAGTTAAGGGCAGTTTGTCCACCGAAAGAGAGCATAATCCCATCTGGACGCTCCTTTTCGATAACCTTCTCTACAAAATATGGAGTTACAGGAAGGAAGTAAATTTTATCTGCAACACCCTCGGAAGTTTGAACGGTTGCAATATTTGGGTTAATCAGCACCGATTGGATTCCCTCTTCCTTGAGAGCCTTTAGAGCCTGTGAACCAGAGTAGTCGAACTCGCCAGCCTCTCCAATTTTAAGGGCACCCGAACCCAGTACGATTATCTTTTTAAATTTCTTTATTTCGCTCATTATCTGATGTCGAATATCGGTTAAACGGCAAAAACGTTGCTATTCGGCTTTGAAAGCCTCAATGTTGCGGATGAAATCATCGAACAAAAATTCGGTATCAGTTGGGCCACTCGAAGCTTCGGGGTGGAACTGAGCCGAGAAGATACGCTTTGTTTTGTGGCGCACACCCTCGTTTGTACCGTCGTTTAGGTTGATGAAGTAAGGCTCCCAATCGCCGCTCAAGGTGTTGTTGTCAATAGCAAAACCGTGGTTTTGTGAAGTTACGAACGCCCTGTTTGTCCCAACCTGAAGAACTGGCTGATTATGACTGCGGTGACCATACTTCAACTTGTAGGTATTTGCTCCAGATGCTAAAGAAAGCAATTGATTGCCAAGACAAATTCCCATAATAGGCTTATCCTGGGTAATTGCCACCTTTAAGTGGTTGATGGTTGCCTCGCACATCTTAGGGTCGCCTGGTCCGTTTGAGATAAACAGCCCATCATACTCCTCATTTAGGAAATTGTAGTTCCAAGGAACACGAACAACCGTCACATCTCGCTTAATAAGGTTACGAATGATGTTGTTCTTAACGCCACAATCAACCAAAACTACCCGATGCCGCCCTTCTCCGTAAATCTTAACATCTTTAGTGCTGACTTGGTCTACAAGGTTCTCCTTGTTAGGATCACGGAAGGCAATATCCTCTCCTTCGAAAACGATTTTGCCCATCATGGCACCCCTTTCACGAAGAATTTTGGTTAACGCCCGAGTGTCAATCCCGGTAATTCCGGGCACCTTGTTCCGCTTAAGCCAGTCACCTAAGCTTTCGTTAGCATTCCAATGGCTGTACTCCTCAGAGTAGTCAGAGATGATCAATCCATCGATGTGGAGCTGATCGGACTCGTAAAATTTAAAGAGATTATCCTCTTGGTTGGCACCCGGAACACCATAGTTTCCGATAAGAGGATAGGTGAGGACTAGAAGTTGACCTCGGTAAGAAGGGTCGGTGAGGCTCTCGGGATATCCGGTCATGGCAGTATTGAAAACTACCTCACCTGCTGAGCATCCTTCGTAGCCAAAAGACTTACCGATGAATTCAGTGCCGTCCTCCAGAACAAGCTTAACGTTTTTAAGATCCATTGAAGCGTTTAATAAAGTTACGGAGGGCCTTTCGCAATGAAAAACCTTGTAAACTTACGGCTTTATGGGAGAAAGTAAAAGACGACTTATTTTTAACAACAGAGAATCAACCCATCAAAACATTGACTACCCGTGTTTTATAAAAACAAACATCTCAACTCGATTAGGAGAGTTTAACGGATTAAAAGCACGTTAAACGTTGACTTAAGACTAGTTATAAAAGGGAATCTGCGAAAAAGCAAAATGCCCTAAAACAAGAAAAGCTGCCCTTTCGAGCAGCAGCTTGTTTACGATACCTAATGAAAGGCTACAGATCGATCTTACGGCTGATGTAACTCGAGTAATCGTACACCTTTGGAGTATACTCCTTGCTCAGGATAGGTGATGTTACAATAAAATCGGCAGTTGAACGATTTTGAGCGGTTGGAATGTTGTAAACCGACGCAATACGTAGCAAAGCCTTAACATCTACATCGTGTGGTTGCGCGTGCATGGCATCCCAAAAGAAAATAAGCACGTCAATTTTACCTTCTGCAATCATCGAACCTAGCTGCTGATCGCCCCCTAGAGGACCGGATTTTAATCGGCTTATCGAAACCTTATCGATAGCCTCATCGCCATACTTGTGACGGAGCGCATCTTCAATCATTCGACCCGTTGTTCCAGTACAGATCAAATCGTGACCGACTAAGCTTTCTGAATTCTTTTCAACCCACTGAATCATATCTTTTTTACAGTTATCGTGGGCTACTAGTGCGATACGTTTTTTCGCCAGCATTTTTCTCATAAATAGTTGTTTATATCACTTCACAAGATACCATATAACCTTCATAATGCTTTCTATGCACGTAGACTTTTAACAAAGTTTAATCGGGTTAACAGTTGGTTGTTTTATAGTAAAAGCTCCACCAAATGATCGCAATACGATTTAAATAAGCCTCCACTCAGTATTGGGTTTTAACTTAAAATTTTGCTACTCATCGAGCACATCATCTTCTACGGCAATCCCCTCGCGAGATGGGAGCTCGCTTACTGCATTTCCTGATTTTAGATGCCGCATTTCCCAAAGAAGAACAAGATCGCCAACCGATGCTATTGTAAAAAGAAAACCGAAGATAAATATTGTAGGATGGTTAATTACGATCCCCCATATTAAAGGAAAGAAGCCCACAATTAGATGGGGCAATATCAGCGCAATACGGTAGTATTTTACACCGGCAGGAATATCCCTATCGCCGCACTTCATAAGCTGTCCTAAATTAAATCCATACCAAAAAGTTGACATTGGAAACTTACAAAATATGGCAAGCGTAAGCCTATAGAAAAATTCGTTTAAAAAAAGCCCCATCAAAACTAAAGGAACCCCCATGTATGAGAAAAACTTTTGCACTCCCCATATAAGAGGATCTACCCCCCAAATGGAATAATACAAAAATCCACATAATGAAACTATTACCACAAAAGGCAATCCAATATAAGAGAGCTTTATCTCGCTTAAAGTTAACTCGTGCTTTCCTGTATTATTAGCTGTAAACATAACCATTCTATTTGGCAATGAATTTAACGCAAATTCATCCAACACGCAATGGTTAATCCAATTATTTTTGAGCTAAAATCATATGTCTTTTACCCTTAGGCCCTGGCAATCTCTTAACATTAAATCCCGATTCTCTTAAATTATTTTTAACAAACCCTTTGGATGAATAGGTTACCAGCACGCCACCAGCATTCATAGTCTTGTAAATCCTTTCGAAGACCTGTAACGACCAAAGCTGGGGCTGCAAATCGGGAGCAAAAGCATCAAAGAAAACAACATCAATTTCTGCAGATGGGCTGTACTCAACCAGATCGACCTCTACTTTTTGCAGAGTAAAGCAAGGATCGAGTTCAACCTTGCTATTCCAAGGCGCACTATGAAGGGCGTTGAAATATTTTTCTCTATCTAGTTCGACCTGCTCGGGATAGGTAAACTTTTCAACAATATTCAACGGTAAAGGGTAGCGCTCAACGGAAGTGTAGTTCACCTTAGTAGCGTTACAAACGGCAAACTGATAGGCCAACATAGCGTTAAGGCCCGTACCAAAGCCAACCTCAAAAACATTAACCTCTCGCCCAGCGAATGGTGCAAGCCCTGCATCTATATAAACATGAAGCGCCTCGGCTATTGCTCCATTTATAGAATGGTAATGCTCAATCCCTCCATCAATCGAGAGCGTCTGTGAACCATCGGTAGTTTCCACAACATGGACACGCTCTTGCAAGTATTCACTATCAAACTCCATCTATCGCCGATTATTTGTGGCTACAAAGTAAAGGTTTTTATGCTCCATCTCAACAATGCTCACTTTTAGTACAACTTGCCATTATTTGTTACATTTGCCGTACACACACCTACTATGACTAACTCCGTAAAAAAATACGAAGAAATCGTCCGCCATTCATTTGCCCGAAGTATGGCTTTTGGTTTAGAACGGCGTCAGCCCCCTCGTCCAAAAATCATTTCGAAAGAAGAGCTGATGGAAAGACAAGCGGCCAATGAGGAACTTATTTCTATTGCTGAGCCCTCGGAACATGCGCTCAACGGCTACTTCAACGAAAAAGGTACTTTTTTAGCGCTAACCGATAAAGATGGGTGCATCTTAAAAGTCTACGGAGATTCGCAATCGGTGAAAGGAGCTGCAAAACTATTCTTTATTCCAGGTGCTTTTGCCGATGAGGAAAACTTGGGCAGCACATCAATCGGAATTGTTTTACACGAGAAGCAACCTATACAATTAGCCGCCAAGGACCATTTCTACTTCACCTTTAACGAGTACACGAGCGTTAGTGCACCTTTGCTAGACAAAGAGAATGCGCTTGTTGCCGTGCTCTCCATTTTCTTTAAAACTGAAAGCGTTGCACCAAACACCATTAATATCGTGCGTGCTGCAGCCGATGGGATCAGCACTCAGGTGCGGAATCGCCAAGCACAGCAAAGTTTGGAGCACAGCAACCAGCTACTATCGACCATCATCAATACGCTTAACCACGGGCTGGTTGCGGTTAATGCAGACGGAAACGTACTTTGCCACAACAAAACCGCGCTATCACTACTAGGTTTAAGCGAAAAAGAGCTGAAAGGCTACAACATATCTGACATTCTTCCACAATGGGAAATGGCACTGCCAACCCTAAAACGTAACGAGCGCATCTTCGACGAGGAGGTAGTATTCGATATTGTACCAATAAAAGAACGATATGCGGTAAACCTTTTGCCCACCTTTATTGAGGGTGAGTTTGTAGGTGCTGTAATTCTTATTAGGGAGATGAAGCGCGTTTACAACATCGTGAACAAGTTTACGGGGATGAACGCGCGTTACACCTTCGAGGATATCATCGGCGAGAGCTACGAGATGCAGCGCGTTATAGAATATGCCAAGATTGTTGCAAACAGCCCATCTACCATTCTAATTGATGGGGAAAGCGGTACCGGAAAGGAGCTGCTTGCCCAATCGATACACAACTACTCGAACCGCAGGAACGCCGGATTTGTAGCAGTAAACTGCGGTGCACTACCAGAAACCCTTATCGAAAGCGAGCTGTTTGGCTACGACAGCGGTGCATTTACCGGAGCGAGCAAGGGTGGTAAACCCGGTAAGTTTGAACTGGCCAACGGAGGTACGCTTTTCTTAGATGAGATTGGTGAAATGCCCCTCGACATGCAGGTAAAGCTGCTTCGGGTCATTCAGGAAGGGGTAATAACCCGCGTTGGCGGAACCAAGAACATCCCCGTTGACGTTCGCATTATTGCCGCTACCAACAAGGATTTAAAGGAGGAAATAAAAGAAGGTAGATTCCGTTTAGACCTATACTACCGATTAAGCGTAATACCCCTTCGGCTGCCATCGCTGCGTGAAAGGAAGGAGGACATTCCAATGCTGATTAACTACTTCCTACACTCGAAGGCGCTGAAGCTAAATAAGGATGTGCCCGAGATATCGCCCGAGGTTTACCGCTTCCTGCTAAGCTACAGTTGGCCGGGCAACGTTCGCGAGCTGGAGAACTTCATCGAAAAGACGGTGAACCTGAACGGCAACATCGTCTGGGATGTGACCAAAGATCAGGTAAAGAACCTTCCCGAAGTTGGTACAACGCCTCATAGGGGTAGCTCATCATCTAAAGTTACCCTTACTACGCTGGATGAAATGGAGAAAAGGATGATTAAGGAGGCTATAAAGGAGCTAAATAGCAACATTTCGCAGGTGGCAAAAACGCTGGGCATAAGCAGAAATACGCTTTACCTGAAGATGAAAAAGTATGGGATTGATCATTAAAAAGCAAAACCACCCCGCCCTTCGGGCACCCCTCCTTTAAAAGGAGGGGAGTAAGCCTCAGGCAACCTTGGCTAATAACATAAGATTCTTGCTTCGAGCGAACCTAAAGAGTGAACATTTAGTCGCAATAACTGTATATTGACAGATTAAAGAACTTAAAGAAAGAGATGAACTACAAAAAAGTATTTAGTAAAGCTGTAACAGCACTGGGTGCAATTGCATTGGTTTGGGGATTTACGGCTTGTGGAAACAAATCGACAGACAGCAATAAAACGACAATAACCGTAAGCATCCCTCCCATCAAATACCTTGTGGATAGGATATCGGGGGATGAGTTTGATGTAAACGTAATGGTGGCAACAGGCGCCTGTCAGGAGACCTACGAGCCTACGCCATCGCAGATGAAGGATGTGGCAAAGTCGAAGCTGTACCTTGGTATAAGCGAGCTGGAGTTTGAGCAGAAATGGATCGACAACATAAAGACGAACAATCCTGAGCTGAAATATACC
Organism: Acetobacteroides hydrogenigenes; assembly: GCF_004340205.1. Lineage (NCBI taxonomy): Bacteria > Pseudomonadati > Bacteroidota > Bacteroidia > Bacteroidales > Rikenellaceae > Acetobacteroides > Acetobacteroides hydrogenigenes. Next base: position 43,897 of record NZ_SLWB01000010.1, on the reverse strand, counting down.
AACCTATCGGAAGGCGTACGAATGGTTGAAGGTTCGTGTAGCCACGAGGAGTGCGAGGAGCATGGACACGAACACCATCATGGTGGAATGGACCCTCACATCTGGCTATCGCCTGCCAACTACAAGGCTATGGCAACGGCAACGCTTAACGAGCTGGTAGCCCTTAATCCGAAGAACAAATCGACCTACGAAAAGAACTACATTAAACTAGTTGCCTCCATCGACAGCATCGATGCGATGGCAAAAAGCAAGCTGGCTAATCTGAAGATTAAAAAGTTTATCATCTACCATCCGGCGCTAAGCTACTTTGCCAGCGACTACGGTTTGGAACAGATATCCATCGAAAAGGATGGTAAGGAGCCTGCCGCCGACTACATGAAGCGGCTTGTATCGCAGGCTAAAGAGGCCGGCATCAAAACGATATTCGTGCAAAAGGAGTTCGACCTAAGCCTGATAAAAAGTTTTGCCGGCGAAGTTGGCGCTACTATCGAACCAATAAATACCTTTGCATACGATTGGCCAGAAAGCACAAACCATATAATTAACGCACTTTATTCCGCTAACCGATGAGTGAAAGGCTGGTTGAGTTAACCGATATTACCACCGGATACGACGGCGTTGCTGCCATCGAGCACGTTAACCTGACCATTAACGAGCGGGACTACATTGGCATTATCGGACCAAATGGAGGCGGAAAGACTACGCTGCTTAAGGTAATCTTGGGCATCCTTCCTCCCTTTTCGGGAAAGGTAAAGCTGCATGGCTCGACCGATGGCAAGCGCGACTTCATCGGGTATCTTCCACAGGTAAATAACATCGACAAGAAATTTCCTATAACCGTTCAGGAGGTGGTGCTTTCGGGCATCATGTCGAGGAAGGGTATCTTTACCCGATACTCCAAGCAGGATAAGGCGCTTGCACGCGAGCTGATGGAGAGGACCGGCATTGAGCATCTCCGAAAGAAGGTGATCGGCGAGCTATCGGGTGGACAGATGCAGCGGGCATTCCTTAGCCGTGCGCTGATATCGAAGCCGAAGCTGCTGATACTCGACGAGCCAAACACCTACGTGGATAACAAGTTTGAGGGTGAACTCTACGAGCTGCTAACCAAGTTAAACGAGCAGATGGCTATCGTGATCGTTACGCACGACCTTGGAACAGTGAGCCAATACGTAAAGTCGATTGCCTGCGTGAACCGAGGGCTGCACCTCCACCCGTCGAACATCATCAGCCAGGAGCAGCTGGACAACTACAACTGTCCGATACAGCTTATCACGCACGGGCATATTCCGCATACCGTTCTCGAAAATCATAATAAGAAGTAATGGTAGAATTCGTAAACGACATATTCCAGTATCAATTCCTGCAGAACGCCTTTATCGCCGGGCTGCTGGTGAGCATCGCCTGCGGAATTGTTGGCACCTACATTGTGGCCAAGCGGCTGGTGTTCCTCAGCGGAGGCATAACCCACTCGTCGTTTGGGGGGATTGGGATTGCCTACTACCTGGGGCTGAACCCTATTCTGGGTGCCTTCGTATTCTCGGTGCTTTCGGCAATGGGGATTGAGTTCTTTGCCGATAAGACCAAGATGCGCGAGGATTCGGCTATCGGAATACTTTGGGCATTGGGTACTGCCATCGGGGTGATCTTCGTTTCGATGACGCCGGGCTACGCGCCAAACCTGATGAGCTTCCTCTTCGGGGGACTGCTGGGTGTTACCAAGGTTGACCTTGCGGTGATGCTGGCCCTCGACGTGGTGCTGCTGCTTCTTTTCATTTTTGGACTTCGAACTATCCTTTATATAGCCTTCGACAAGGAGTTTGCCATCTCGCAAAATGCTGCGGTGAAGCTGGTAAACTACATGATGATAATCCTTATTTCGGTTACCATTGTGATGTGCATTCGGGTGGTGGGGATTATCCTGCTGATTGCGCTGCTGACTATTCCGGTTGTTACGGCCAATATCTTCTACAAAGATTTTAAGTGCATAATGGTTGCCTCCATCGTGCTCGGATTTGTGGGGATGCTGGTGGGATTGTACATCAGCTTTGAGGTGAATTTGCCTTCGGGGGCGGCTATCATACTTGCGCAGTCGGTGATATGGTTGGGGTGTAAGGGGGTGGAGTTTTTGAAGAAGGTAAAAAGGAGTTAGAGGAAGTTAGACGGAGTTATTTCAGAAGTTAGAGGAAGAGCTAGGGAGTAGGGAGAATATTAGAACACTGATTTTACTGATTGAACAGATTTACACGGATAGTTGAACACGAAGGACATTAAGGTAAGCACTAAGGGGCACAAAGGGATTAGTAAGGTATACAGATGATATTGGGAAAGACGCAAACCCACCCCTACCTCCCGCCTAAGCGGGAGGATAAAGCAGAGGAAAGACTCGAGACATTAGGAATTAGGAAGAAGAAATGAAAAAATAACAATCAACCCCTTCTATCATCTAAAATCTAATATCTAACGTCTCTTTTAGTAAACGAAACACTTGACACAAAATAAAACTAACAAGATGAATTTTGACCTGATAGTTATAGGTAGCGGTCCTGGAGGCTATGTGGCAGCCATCCGCGCGAGCCAGCTGGGCATGAAGGTGGCCGTTGTTGAACGTGCCGAACTTGGTGGTATCTGCCTAAACTGGGGATGCATCCCAACCAAGGCGCTGCTTAAGAGCGCATCGGTATACGAGTACGCCCACCATGCAGCCGAGTACGGCGTGGTGGTTGATGGCACCATCAAACCAGACTTTGCGGCAATCGTAGCGCGCAGTCGCGGGGTGGCCGATAACATGAGCAAGGGCATTCAGTTCCTTTTCAAAAAGAATAAGATTGAGGTGATACAGGGCTTCGGCAAGCTGGTTGCCCCACATAAGGTAGAGGTTACCGCAGCCGATGGTACCGTAACCACGGTAGAGGCTAACCACATTATCCTTGCAACGGGTGCACGCAGCCGCGAGCTTCCTAACCTGCCCATCGATGGTGAAAAGATCATCGGATACCGTCAGGCAATGACGCTTGCCAAGCAGCCAGAGTCGATGGTTGTAGTGGGCTCGGGCGCCATTGGTAGCGAGTTCGCCTACTTCTACAACGCCATCGGAACGAAGGTTACGCTGGTGGAGTTCCTTCCTAACATCGTTCCGCTGGAGGATGAGGAGGTATCGAAGCAGCTCGAGCGCTCGTTCAAAAAGGCAGGCATCAAGGTGATGACCAACAGCGAGGTGCTTTCGGTGGATACTACCGGCGAGAAGTGCTCGGTCATCATCAAAACAAAAAAAGGAGAAGAGACGGTAGAGGCAGACATCGTTCTATCGGCAGTGGGCATTGCCACCAACCTCGAAGGCTTGGGCCTTGAGGAGGTAGGCGTAGCCAACGAGCGCGGTAAGGTGATCGTTGACGAGTTCTACCGCACCAACATCGAGGGTGTGTACGCCATTGGCGATATCGTTGCAGGACCAGCGCTTGCCCACGTGGCATCGGCCGAGGGTATCTGCTGCGTGGAGAAGATTGCCGGCATGGACGTGCATCCTGTAGACTACAGCATCATCCCCGGATGTACCTACACCACGCCCGAGGTGGCATCGGTGGGGCTTACCGAGAAGAAGGCCATCGAGGCCGGACACGAGGTGAAGGTGGGCAAGTTCCCATTTACCGCATCGGGCAAGGCTACGGCTGCCGGCGCTAGGGATGGCTTCGTGAAGGTGATCTTCGATGCCAAGGATGGCAAGCTGCTGGGTGCTCACCTGATTGGTGCCAACGTTACCGAGATGGTTGCCGAAATGGTACTAGCCCAAAACCTTGGGGCTACCGGTCACCAGATTATTAAGGCGATCCACCCCCACCCTACCATGAGCGAGGCTATCATGGAGGCGGCTGCGGCGGCTTACGGGGAGGTGATTCACATCTAGATTTTAGATATTAGATGTTAGACGTTAGACTGACATCTTGATACGATAGAACGAAAGGCTCTGGGGTTGCTCCGGGGCCTTTTGTTTTTAGGGGCAAGGATTGAGATGTGAGATATTAGATGCCCTTTTATCACAAAGGGCACGGAGGATGGCACTAAGGGCACGGAGATTTTAGGGTTGCGGCTTAACAGGATGCCATAAGGAGATTAGTGGTTGCTGTTTTAGCTTTAGGTAGTAATCATGAAGCTAAAAGCTACAGCCGGGAAGCGAAAAGTGACAGACAGGAAGCGAAAAGCTTCAGACGGGAGACGAGAAGCTTCAGACGGGAAGCCAAAAGCTACAAACGGGAGACGAAAAGCTTCAGACGGGAAGCCAAAAGCTACAGACAGGAGCCGAAAAGTCTCAGACGGGAAGCCAAAAGTCACAGACAGGAAACGAAAAGCTACAAACGGGAAGCAAGAAGCTACAGTGGGGAACCGAAAAGTGGCAGACGGGAGGGCAAAAGCTTGGGGACGGCTATCGGCATAAAGAAGGCGGGAGCAACCTTTCGGTGTACTCCCGCCTTTTATACGATGGGGTGTCCGGCAATGCTCGGAAGCCGAAAGGCAAGAGCGACCTGACTATGCCTTGGTAAAATCGATCTTGGCCACCTGCTTGTACTCGGGGCTGGTAGAGCCAAATAGCGACTTGATGTAGGTCTTGGCATCGAGAGCCACGTCTACCAAGCCGGTAAGGGGAGTGTATAGCACGCGGTTGCGGGCCATGCGGGCATTATCGATGGCAACCTTGGCGTTGTTGCAGGCGGTATTCTTGGCGCGCAGATCCACCGCTAGGGCTTTGAGCACAGGGAGCTTGATATCATCCTCGTTGGGCGCGTACTCGGGAGTAGCGGCAATATACTGAATGTAGCGCTCGTAGTTGTCGATTACGCTGTCGTAGCTCTGCTGCGAGGTAGAAACGGTGGCCACCTTAACATCGGTAGCAGCAGCAGTCTTGGCAGTGGTGCGGTTACCCCTTATCTTACGAACGATGGCAGAGGCTGCCTCATCGGTTTGCTCGGACGAGCTGGAAGCGCGAAGCGAGTTGAGCGAACGGGTTACCAGCTGACCTAGCGGTGCAAAAGCGTTATCGCGCTCGATGGTGGCTCGGCTATAGATGGGCATGGCATCGTTAACAGCGAGAACGGCGGCACGTCCGTCGGCTTCCATCTTCTTAAGCGCTTCGAGTAAAATAGAGGGATTGGTGGGCTTGTACCTATCGCCGTAGCTGGCGATGTTAGAGATTAGTAGTCCTAGGTTATCCACGTTCTTGGCGTGTCCAGTTTCAGATGTACTTGCCATAATTATTCATTTTTAGGTTATACTTAAGTTTTGAACCGACCTAAAGCTAAACACTTTGGTTAACATAACCAAGATTTTCTACAACTTTTTTTAGCTACAACTAAAAATATTTTACCTGTATGTGGCTGTGGTAGCGTGTAAAGCCATTTTTTGTAGATTATTTTTTAGCTGATGGAGGATAATGTAAGGGGGAATGTGGATATATTTGGAAGTTCTTTCGGCTTTCGCTGGCGAGAGCCTGTGGGGATAGAGGCGACGAAGGCTTGGAGACGCAGCCGAACAGAGGGGATAGAACCGGGACCGCTATTTAGCATAGAGGCGGCTTTGAGGTTTACCGAATACGGCCAGAGGACGCAGAAATACATAGGCGTAGGCAGAGCCTACGCCTAACAGAGGAGCCTTCGCCGAACGGAGGTTAAACTACACTTAACGGAGTAAAGATTTAGAAGAAGGAATCGAAAAGTTAAACTCTCAGGTTGAATATTTAAAAATTCCCAATTCATCTTTTGAAGCAGACGAAATAAGAGATGCCATAAAAGACATCAATAATTCATTTGATATATTAAAAGAACATTTACCAAACTAGAAACCAATCGACACAACATAAATTTGCATCACAAAAATGAACATAACTTTTTTAATTGGTAATGGATTTGATTTGAATATAGGTAAAAAAACAAGTTATTATGATTTTTACAAATATTACAAAGCACAGCCTTCAGAAAATGAAATAATAAGAAGATTAAAAAACGATCTAATTATCAATTATGAAAACTGGTCAGATCTTGAATTAGGATTAGGAGAATACACTGAGAATTTAAAAGACCTAACAGAGTTTGACACAGTATTCAATGATATCAGGAGCAATCTATCTGATTTCATAAAAAAACAAGAGTACGATTCAAATGAAATAAGTATTAATACAACATCAAAATGCTATGAAGATTTATTACATCCAGAAATATATTTAGTTAGAGGAGACAGAAGTAGTGTTGAAAGAGCAAGATTATCATTTATAAGTCCAAATAATACAACAATTAATATTATAACGTTCAACTACTCAAAATCATTAGAACAAATATTAAAATATGAAAACAAACCAATTGATATCGTTAATCATCCTGGCTGCAAAATACAAAACATTTATCATATACATGGATTTTACAATGAAAGAATGATACTTGGTGTGAACGATGCTTCTCAAATAAAAAATGAAAAATTTAAAATCAATGCAGAAATTGCAGAAACATTGATAAAACAAGAGTTAAATAAAAATTTAAAGCACTTAATAGATCAAGAGTGCATAGAAACAATAGAAAGATCGGATATAATTTGCCTATTTGGTCTTTCTATGGGAGAAACAGACAAAATATGGTGGGAATATATTGGTAAAAAAATAGCAAAAACTGGCGGCCATTTAATCTTATTTCACAAAGGAAAAGAGTTAGCAGAAAATATGGATATTTTTTTTCCTAGAGAAGAAAGAAAAATAAAAAATACATTTATAAAAAAAGCGAACATATCCAATGAAGAAATTGAAAAAGTAAGCAATAGAATATATATTGGATACAATACGGACATATTCAAATTTGACGATCAAGAAAAAATGAATGAATTAATATTATCTGAAATAATGAATTCAACATCAATATAAAATAAGCATAAGGACATAGAAACATGTCATTAATCCCTCGTTAGGCTGAGGCTCCTGCCTCAGTCGAATCTATCCAAGTAGGCTAAAGCCTACAAGCGTTAAGCTAGTGCGTAGCTTCATTCTACGGGGATAGGAACGACGAAGGCAGGAGCCTTCGCCGAACGGAGACAAATTAAAGAGCCGCGATGAATCGCGGCTCTACGAATGGGCGTTGCGGGTAAAGGGACTTTGAATGCATCTCTACGTTCGGTTGAGGCTGAAGCTTTGCATAGGAATACCTACATTTGCTCCTTCTAAAAAAATAGCATACCTAAAAAATGAAAAGATTCATAATCGTTCCGCTAATGTTGGCATTTGCCATTTCGGCCTTAGGGCAATCGTCGAAGCTAACCGTTGGGGTAGAATCAGCCACAACCATCACCTCGCTCCGCGGTAGCGAGCCCATCGATGAGCTAAAGAGCAAGCTTGGCAATGGATGCGCAATAACGGCCAGCTACAGCGTTTATCCAAATCTGTCGATTAGTACCGGTTTAGGATACGAAAGAAAGGGAGGAAAAACTGCCAAATTTTCAATGCTAGACTATATCGGATCTAAGACCGCATCACCAGAAATGCACCTCAACTTCGACTACCTCATTCTTCCCATTAAGGCATCGTTCCAAACCGGGGGGAAAATCAAAGGGTACATTAACGGAGGCGTTTTTATAGGGTATCTGCTAAAGTACACCGAGAAATGGAAGGATCTTGGGAGTATTACCATCAGCTCATATCTTTCGCCTACAACCAGCGACTTCAAACGATTTGATTTTGGTATTACGGTGGGTGCTGGAGCTTACATCCCTATTTATAACAGGATAGTACTCGATCTTGGTGTTGTGGAGAACTTGGGGCTACGCAACATCTACAGCACTGACATCAAAACAAACTCTGCGGGGTTGGTTGTAGGTATTAAGTATGCCCTTTAGTAGGTATGGACCACGGTTAAGCGGAGCATCCTTGTACCGCTCCTGCAACCAGAATTTATAGCCTAAAGCAAAAAATAGCAGGCGGCTGCAAAGAGTAAAGGCGTGGGGGGTGCTTACGCGAAGTAAAGCATTCACCAAATAGAAAACTTTAGTTAACATACAAAACAGCACCGATGAAGAGACTTAAACTAACGCTGCTTGCCGTTTGCATTAGCATAGTATCATTTGGCACCGTGCCCTCAAAAGGGTTTGATAGCATTGAATCGCTCTACAAGGAGAGCGTTGAGGTAATAAAGTCGAAGGATAGGCAAAAGATCAGGGAGTTTATCGAAAAGATTATCCCCGACAAGGGAACCATTACGTACATGAATAAGCGCAAGTGCGAATACCGAAGAATACCACGAGTCATCAACCAATCGCCCCAGCTGCTCGACTCTGTGAAAGCCCACTATACCGAAAAGCTGTACAACTACTCGTTGAAGCTAGAGCGCATGAATCAGCTTGATGACCTAAAATTTGAAGGATTCGAGAGAAAGCTGATGCCCGAAAAGCTCAACGAATGCGGCTGCCCCGAAATACTCTTTGAGGAAATATTCGTTAAGTGCTCCTCTAAAGAGGCTACCATAAGCTATAGCTTTGGCGAGATACTAAAGGTTAACGGCAAGTGGAAATCGTTTACCAATTTCAAGCTATGGTGATCGATGGCTAATTTGTAGGCCGCAGTTTCTCGCTCCGCCCCTGCTGAGCGTAGCGTCCTCGTTACGCTCGGGTAGCCAAGGCCTCTGGCCTGCCATAGAAAGCGGCCAGAGGCCGCTAAAGACAAAAGCGTAGCGAGGACGCTACGCTTAGCGGAGACAAAATAGGATCGGAAAACTATCTTTGCGCTTACAAATAACACTCGTGTACCGAACGTAAAATGCGCAGACAGCATCTAGGCTTTGGGATAACGGAGTAAGCAATCAGAATCATTTTGATGAATATGGGGACAACCTTTAGCAAATTTTTCATTGCCTTAGCAGGTGTGTTAATTTCGGCATCCGCTTTTTCGCAAAATAGTACCAGACCAGAAGGTTTTCGCTTATACGATTACAATCAGGCCAATGGTAGCAACGAGCTAGCTAAAAGCTGGGAGATTGAGGTGAGGCATTACGTTCCGGTAAAAAATATTTTCCTTTAAACTACTGGTCGTTAGGAGGTGCCTCTAGCTATATCGATGGTCAGATTCTTTTCACCTTTAGTAGCAGTATAGGTAGCGTGAAGATTTTAAGTACAGATTCGCTACGCTATATGTTCGACAGCAATCCGTTTAACCATCCTAAGTGCGTTGTCGAAAAGGCAAATGAAAAATGGATGCTCGAAGACTCGAAAATATACCTCTTAAGGCAAAAGGATACGCTGGTATACTACATTAAGAAGAATGGTAGCAATGCAAGTATTCGCGAGATATACGATGCCGAAAATGGGATATGGGCAATAGCAAACGACGACATCTACCTTATTGACCAAAAAGGAGGCGTGCGATACGCTGTAAAAGAAAGCCTACGCACCAATAAATTCTGCTGCAATTCGAATAAGGAGCTGGTTGCCATTACGAAAACAGGCCTGCTTAAGTATAGCAGCAAGGGTGTAGAGCTGGTGGACAAGCAGAATTCTGCCCAATACCAGTCGTTTGTTAAAGGTATAGACAAGTGCTATCTGCCCCATTTCTACAGCGGCTACTATCGGTATCGTGACTACATAGTAGCTGCCAATAAAGATTCTAGCGCAGTGTACTTTTTGTCGGACAAGAGCGACTATATGCTAAAGCTCAATTTCTCGAAAATGATTGGGGTCGATACCAAAGGCAACATATGGTACACTAGCTATAGGTCGGACGAAAAGAGCTACTACCTAAACTATATCGAGAATGGCTGGGAGGAGAAGCTACGAAACAACCAGCAGCCGGTACTGGTTGCTGCCTCTAACTTTACGGCATCGTTAGGGAACGACTGCGATCTCGACTATTCGAACACCATACTCGCTAACAACAATTCGATCTACATTATTACCTACTATGGGGGTATCGTAAAATACGAAAATGGAACGTACAAAACGCTGCCAGGTGTCGATGGATCTTCGTTTAAGACAATTTACAAGCTCCTCGAATTGAACAAAAACGATTACCTATACAACCTTCCTATAAAGTTATGGTCAGATAAAGTATGGAGTAAGTCCGTTACTGGCAAAACTGGAATAGGCTATAACTTTTACAATACAAATAAGGATAGCCAAGGGAATCGCTGGAAGGTTGAAAATGGCGAGCTGATAAATGAAACCCAAGACACCAAAAGGAACATAAAAGCAGCCTTGGATAGCGTTAAGCAGAAAGAGGTTGAAGAGTATAAAATGAACTCCTTTTGGTTGCTAAATCGAATATACGTCAATAAGAAAGATGTTATACATATGTTTGGAAAGCATAGCGTTGTTACCTACGATATAGTATCGAAGCGATGGAGGTTATATCCTACATCAAAGAATGGCGATATCGACTACCAAAAAATATATCAAGACCACATTGGTAATATCTGGTTTCAGATACAGGAAGATGGAATCTACTATTTTGACAGGTCGAAAGTAAACAGGCTAAACCTTCCATTTAAGGATATTGCTTATTGGCAGATTGATGATGATAACAACCTAATGCTTATTGCAAACGACGTCCTTTACTGGTACAAAATAGCAGGTATGCAGAATGGAAAGATGAGCTTGGTAAGAAAGATTTCTCTTGACTACTCTATTTATTCCTTGAATAGAATAAAGACCATCATTACGAATAATAAGCATGTTATAGTTGTAAACTCCGAAGGTTTCTACCTATTCGATTAGCTAGATAAATAATTGGAGAGTTGGCCACACGCTATGCTCGGCAAGCTTTAACCAACAAGCACAAGGCTTGCCGAAGGTTTCGACTTAGCTGGAAGCATGTAGCAGAGTTGGTACGACATTTAGCAGCAACCTAATAAAAGCGCAGCCACCACCAGCGGCTGCGCTCATCTTTTTTGCTACTTTGGGTTATGGTTAAAAATGTTACCTTCGGCTAGCGTAAAAAGGCTAACACATGTTGCCTGCTCGTCAGTAGCAACGATGATAATGACGGAGTTTTTAGCCATTTCAAATCTTAAAAAAGCAGAATACCATGAAAAGACTTCTAACTTTACTTGTAGCCGCTTTCCTTCTTTTAGGATGCGAAGGACCTATGGGGCCTATGGGGCCTGAAGGACCAGAGGGCCCTCCCGGCGAAGGAACCAGCTGGGACGTATCGGAATGGACTGTAAACCAATGGACGCTTAGCGGAACCGTAAACGGGAACAACTCGTTTTACTATGCCGACTTGGTAATTCCGAAGCTCACTCCCTTTATTGCTCAAAATGGGAATGTTTTTGTATACAAGTACACCAGCAACAACGTACAAGCGCCTCTACCCTACGTTTCCCACAAAGCCGAAGGGACTGCCCTATGGACAGAAACATACGACTTTGACTTTACTCCGGGTTCGATTAGGATATACGTACAGTACAGCGACTTCCAAACCTCCATTGTTCCGCCGAGCAGTAAGTTTAGGGTCGTAATGAACTGGTAAAAAGCGTAAGCATACAGGCAATCAAAATAAGAGCGCAGCCATAGGGTTGCGCTTTACTTTTAATATCGGAAGAGTTACTAGATAGAAGCATCAAGATCGGGAATCTTATTTCAAGGGTATTCCTTTACAAATACTATCTCTGAAATATTTTTAAGATAATCAAGGACAAATATCAATATAGTCAGAATTACCTACATTTGCCTCCCTTTTAATTGACTCCAATGATATCAGTTGTAATAAACACGTTTAACGCAGAATCCACTCTTAAACAATGCCTCGAAACGGTAAGAAGCTTTGATGAAGTTGTAATTTGTGACATGTACAGTGAAGACAGTACTCTCGATATCGCTAAATCATTTGGATGTAAGATTGTAATGCACGAGCGAACAGGGTATGTTGAGCCGGCTCGAAACTACGCCATTGCAGCAGCAACAAACCCATGGGTGTTAGTGCTCGATGCCGATGAGCTGGTTCCCGAATCTCTAAATAAATACCTGTACCGTTTTACTAAGAATAACAAGACAACATCAGGGCTGCTTATACCAAGAGCCAACTACTTTATGGGTCGGTTCATGAGGAGCATTTATCCCGACTACCAGCTACGTTTCTTTCAAAAAGACCGCAGCTTCTGGCCATCCGAAATACACTCCCGCCCCATTATCAACGGTACCATAGACAAGATCCCGTTTAAGCAAAAGGAACTTGCACTAGTCCACATCGAAGATGCCTCGATTAAGAACATCCTCACAAAGATGAACAGCTACACAGAAAAAGAACAGAGCAAGTACCAAAAAAAGGGGAAAAACTACACCATTACCAGCGCAGTACTATCTGCACTCCATCGCTTTATAAAGTCTTACTTCATAAAAGGAGGAATTTTTGATGGGAAAGCAGGTTTCACGCGAAGTACACTCGATGCAACCTACAAAATCATCTCCATCGCCAAACACTGGGAGAACCTAGAAAGTCAAAAAACAACCAATAAAAACCATTGATCGCCTGATTTAAGGGAATCTGTGGTATCCGAGCAACCTTATAGTTTTTTCAGGCTCCTCCTGCCCTACTCTTTAAGCTTTTGGAAGTCGCTAAACACAAAAAAATGCTTCCTTTGCCATTCGGTCGGCACACAGCACAAGCCTGCCATCGGCTGTTTTTCAAGCAACCTCTAATAAGTACCAATGAACAGAAAAGAGCTAACCACAGACATTCTAAAAGGCAAGCAGCATTTTGAGATCCTCGATGGCCTAAGAGGAGTTGCCGCTTTGGCCGTTGTAATCTTCCACTTTATGGAGTGGATTTATCCGGATGCCAGCAAAAACTTTATTGGTCACGGATTTTTAGCGGTGGACTTCTTTTTCTGCCTATCCGGATTTGTAATCGGATACGCCTATGATAGCCGTATTGGCACAATGGGAGTAAAAGAGTTCTTCAAGTCGAGGCTCATAAGGCTGCATCCGTTAATCATACTAGGAGCTGTACTGGGCATATTGGGCTTCCTCTTCGATCCATTCGCAAGCCATTCGGGGATGTACAGCACAGGGATGTTAGCGCTACTTTTCCTCTGTACCACCTTCCTGATTCCCCTTCCGGCAATGGAAGATCGAGCATTTAACCTATTCGGACTCAACGCTCCTTCGTGGTCTCTTTTTTGGGAGTATATCGCCAACATCTTCTATGCGCTTATCCTATGCAAGATAAACCGTCGCTACTTGGCTATTTTAGCTGTTGCAGCTACAGCAGTAATTGGCTACGTGGGCTACACATCGGGTAACCTACTGGGCGGATGGAATGGCGATACCTTTTGGCATGGAGGAGCTCGTGTTTCGTTCTCGTTTTTAGCTGGACTTCTTATCTATAGGTTTAATTTGATTATAAAAAACAGGCTTGGCTTTATCAGCCTGTCGATTCTTTTGGGGCTAGCATTCGTAATGCCCCACTTTAAGTGGAACTGGCTGGCAGAAGTGCTGGTTGTAGTAATCTACTTCCCGCTACTTGTATCGCTAGGAGCCGGATCTACGCTATCAATGGGGGAAAGAAAGTTGTGCGTATTTTCTGGAAATATATCGTATCCCCTCTACATGACGCACTATGCCGCTATATGGATATTCGGCAGCTACCTAACCAGCAACAAACCTGGCACTAGCGAGCTATCTTTTGTCGTAATAGCAGGAACGCTTCTCCTGGTTGGATTTGCATACCTGATGATGGTGATTTACGATATTCCGGTAAGAAGATACCTAAGCAACAAGAGGCAGCAGAAGTTGAAAAAGTAACCGTGTACCCTATAAAATAAAAAGAGGAAAGCCCCTGAGTAATTCTGGAGCTTTCCTCTTTTATTATTTGAGGCTACTTTTTCTCTTTAAAGGCATCAAAAACCTTCAGGATACTTTTAGCCGCTTCATCATCAGAAGAGTGGACTCTAACCTCGGGCAGCTCGAGCGCATACTTTGCCACGTACTCTGCCAACCAGCAGGCACAATCGACGGCGGTCTTCTCCACAAAGGTTTCGACACTTCCACTATCGCGACTAAGGTGCATTGTCGAAATGGCGCTATCGAACGATACCAAATAGGGGAATGCGCCCCGATGGTAGTACCCGCTAATGTTCGCGGTAAGCTCCTCGAAGCTGCGAACCACCAGCCACCCTTGTTCGAGGTAAACCTCATCGTGAGTAAGGTAGTAAACGTCTTCGGGATTACGATAGTCGTCTAGCAGAACTTTATATGTTTTCATTTAGCTGTCAATATTTCTGTCGAAGGTTTTCAAAAGAGTGTAAAAGTAGCACTAGAAATTGGATAGTAATGAACTTCGAATAATGGAGAAGTTAAAGAAGCTAAAGAAAGGGGGATTCCCTCCTTTTGTGGTTTTACACTCTTTTTGTTCCCGTTGTCTTCAAAATATATGCTCTATGAAACTCTGTGTTTAGAAGGACACCCCTTTGATAAGTTGTAAAATTTAGCTAATTTGGTGGTCTACAAAACCACCTAACCTATGAAAACAAACGTTTGGACACTACCTACACGAATATTCCACTGGTACTTAGCAGCAGGCTGCGTGCTGGCCTACCTTTTAAGCAATTACACGCAAACCCATGCAGCAATTGGGCTGAGCATAGGCACACTCTTACTCTTCCGGGTAGTATGGGGCTTTATCGGGCCTCGCTACTCCCGATTTAAGGACTTTCCCATCTCTCCCAAAAAGGTGATCTCTTTCACCAAGCACATCAAAACGGAGGAGCACCTTTATACGGGACACAACCCTGCAGCAGCTATTGTTATGCTGCTAATAATCATTACAGGTATATGCGTTGCAGCAACAGGACTAGCTACGGCATTATCCGTTGATACCGATTTCTTTGGGACTGCCCGTTTTTCGGACTTTGACGGAAACCTAGAACTGCATGAAACCTTTATAGCAATATTAATAGCACTTATTGGATTGCATATTGTAGGTTTGGCAACTAGCCTATACATCGACAAAGGATCTAAAACTGTATATTCTATGTTCTCGGGGGTTAAAAGACTTCCAGGAATAAATGCCAACCTAAACATTTGGCAGAAAGCATTTACGGTTCTTGCAGGAATAGCAACGTTATCGGTACTGGTTTATGTGCTGATGCGATAACGGAGTTTCAAGTATACAAGTATAAATGTCTTGCAGTAAAACAGGCTAAAAGGGGTTAGCATAAAAATAAGCTAGCCCCCACGCTCCTTCCTAGAGTTACCAAATTTCTCTCCTTCTGGGCTTTTGTCTATTACCTACTCGCTCCACCTTACTACCTCTATTATTCCTCTAACTTCTTATGATAAGAACTTCTGCAGTACAGTTCTCGGCGACCTTTGGCACAACCTCTTCATCCTTAATAAACCTTTTATCTGTTAATCACTCAAAACCAACATGCCAACGTTCTTAAAAGGAGGCTAACTTTGCCCTAAACATAATAATAGCATGATTTACGGCCTATTCATCATCTTCCTACACCTTACCATTGGGAATTTGATTAGCAGCATGATCGACAACTTTGTCCCAGGAAGCGTTATTGGAATGCTCCTTCTTTTCGCATCGCTGCTCCTTAAAATTGTAAAAGCAGACAAAATTCGTCCAACAGCCAACACGTTAACTCAAAACATGTCGCTGTTTTTCCTTCCGGCAGGGGTTGGAATTGTTACGGCAACTGCCATACTAGAGAAGTACTGGGCTTCAATTTTGTTATCGAGCATAGCTAGCACCGTGCTGGTTATTATTACCGTAGGTTGGATTCAACAAAAAATGGAGAAATGGAAACAGTAAAGGAGCTATTCGCCTCGCAGGCTTTTGTGCTTGCCTTTGTGCTAGGAACCTACACGTTTAGCCTATGGCTATTCCGCAAAACAAAAATAAGCCTTCTCCATCCGCTACTTACCAGCATATTCCTGATTATCGTAGTTCTAAAGCTATTTGATGTTGAATACCAAACCTTCGAGCAAGGTTCTTCCATCGTTGACTTTATGCTCGGCCCAACCGTTGTAGCGCTTGGTGTTACCCTATACGATCAGGTTACCCACATTAAGGGTAATCTGCTTTCTATCCTTACCTCGATTTTTGTGGGGGCAATCGTTGGCATTGCCAGCGTTACGGTAGTACTCTACGCAATGGGCGCAAACGAAGCTCTTGTTGCTACGCTTCAGCCCAAATCGGTTACTACACCAATTGCCATGAGCATTTCTGAAAAGTTTGGAGGGCTACCTTCGCTAACTGCAGTTGTTGTTGTTGCCGTTGGAATATTTGGAGGAATCGTAGGACCATTTGTGCTAGACAAACTGGGCGTATCGAGCAAGATTGCGCGTGGATTGGCATTAGGTGCTGCTGCACACGGAATGGGAACAGCGCGCGCAATGGAACTCGGAGCCATAGAAGGGGCTATCAGCGGGCTTGCTATTGGTTTGATGGGCGCCGCAACTGCCTTGCTAGTTCCACTGATGAGAATGATAATGTAGTTTTCAGAAACAAGTATCAAGACGTAATACACAAGATGAGCAACACTGTCGGTAACTCATGATACAATTAAACTAGGCTATAATCAGCTTAACGCCTGCCTCCTCGATCTTCTTTACGAAGGCGGGATTAATGCCACTATCGGTAATAATGGTATCGACAGCCTCAAGGTCGCAAATTTTACCAAACCCCTTACGGCCAAACTTCGATGAATCGGCAACAACGATTGTTCGCTGTGCGGCCTTCATCATCTTTTGGTTAAGGTGCGCCTCGAGCATGTTGGTTGTGGTAAGGCCAAACTCCATATCAATTCCATCTACACCAAGAAAAAGGTTGCTGCAGGCAAAATCGTTCAGCATCTTTTCGGCGTAAGGTCCTACCGCTGAAAAAGAACTCTTGCGTAGCACTCCGCCCAGCATTACAATCTCCACATCCTTATGCCCCAACAGCGACTCTGCAATGTTCATTGCTGCGGTAAGCACCGTTAACTTTATGTGAGAATCGATAGCGCGAGCAACCTCAAGAACAGTAGTCCCCGATGCTATAATAATGGAATCTTCGGGTTTGATAAGTTCGACAGCTTTTAGTGCGATACGCCGCTTCTCATCCACCTGAATACTTTCCTTTACATTAACCGGACGGTCGTTTACGTAAGGATCGACGTGGCTTGCGCTACCATGCGTTCGGAAAAGAAGTTTTTTTTCCTCCAAAAATTTCAAATCCTTTCGAATAGTTACGGCCGAAACACCCAATTCTTCACTTAACTCTAAAACCGAAACATTTCCTTCTCTTACAACTTTATCAAGTATAAACTTGTGTCTATCTGCTATATTCATACTATTCTATGTGATTTAATCTACTTCCTCAAATATAACAATTTCTTTTATGAAAAAATTTTTTATGCCTTTTTATGAAAAAAACTTTCGTTTTGTTTTGTTTTTCATTTTTTATCCTTTCATTTGCATTTGTCATCGAAACTTTACGTAAGGTTTTAATCGTAGTTTCGGAATTATTCCGAAACATAGTAAAAAGGAAACAAAAAGGAAGCAATCATGAGAAGAGAAGAGCAGATTCATAAATTAGCGGACACAGGCATTGTTTGGGATATTGTGGTAATAGGTGGGGGAGCAACAGGTTTGGGAACAGCCCTAGATGCAGCGCTCCGTGGACTAAAGGTTTTGCTACTAGAACAAGCCGACTTTACCAAGGGAACATCGAGCCGAAGCACAAAACTTGTACACGGAGGGGTAAGATACCTCGGACAAGGCGATGTGGCATTAGTACTAGAAGCGCTACACGAACGAGGACTTCTTCTAAAAAATGCCCCACACTTGGTTAAGAACCAATCGTTCATTATACCAAACTACCGCTGGTGGGAAGGTGCATTCTATACTATAGGACTTACACTTTACGACGTTCTTGCTGGAAGGCTAAGCCTAGGACGATCGTTACATATTGGAAAGAAAAAGGCCATAAAGAAGCTTCCGCTGCTTAAGCAGAGCAGCCTTTACGGTGGCGTAATTTACCACGACGGACAGTTTGACGATTCGCGCCTTGCGGTTAACGTGGCTCAATCGTGTGTAGAAAATGGAGGTTGCGTGGTAAACTACACTAAGGTAACCGGATTGCTAAAGGATGCCAGAGGCAAGGTTGCAGGAGTTGAAGTAACAGATCTCGAAAACAATCGTAACTATAGGGTAAAAGCCAAAAGCGTAGTAAACGCAACCGGCGTATTCGTAGACTCTATAATGCAGATGGATACACCAGAAGCAAAAGATATGGTTCGTCCAAGCCAAGGGGTACACCTAGTGCTCGATAAATCGTTCCTGCAAAGCGACTATGCACTAATGATTCCAAAAACCGATGATGGACGCGTACTCTTTGCTGTGCCTTGGCACAACAAGGTTGTGGTAGGAACAACCGACACCCTCCGCGAGAAGCCAGAAATGGAGCCTCAGGCGCTGGAACAAGAGATCGAATTTATCCTAAACACTGCGGGAAGATATATGACCAAAAAGCCTACCCGTAAGGATGTGCTTTCGGTATTTGCAGGGCTTCGTCCGCTTGCTGCGCCAAAGGGTGAAGGTAAGAGCACCAAAGAAATTTCGCGAAGCCATAAGATCATTGTATCGGACAGCGGCCTGATTACCATTACCGGAGGTAAATGGACCACCTTTAGAAAGATGGCCGAAGATACCGTAGATACCGCAATCAAAAATGTAGGTATAGCCGCAAAAAAATGCGCTACCAAAACGTTTAAGATACATGGCTATAGGCCAAACCCCGATCTAAATAACCACCTATATGTTTATGGTTCGGATATGGATCAGATAATAGCGTTACCCGAATATGCTGAAAAGCTACATCCCGCTCACGAGTACCGTGCAGCAGAGGTTGTTTGGGCTGTTCGTAACGAAATGGCCCGTACGGTAGAAGATGTGCTTGCCCGTAGAGTAAGGGTTCTCTTCCTCGACGCCAAGCTCAGCATCGAAATGGCGCCAAAGGTTGCCCAAATTATGGCAAAAGAGCTGGGCAAAGATGAGCAGTGGCAAAAGCAACAGGTTGAAGCCTACACAGCTCTTGCAAACGGATTCTTAATTTAACCTAAACCAATCTTCATGTTTTCATTTCTAAAGCCTGCCGAGCATAAACCAAGGCTAAGCGCTGATAAGATAGACAGAGTCTACCATCAGCAGCGCATAAAAGTCTTTATAGGTATTTTCTTTGGTTATGCTGGCTACTATCTAGTTCGAAAGAACTTCTCCTTAGCAATGCCCGAACTGGTAAGCCAAGGATACTCTAAAGCGGATCTTGGCATCGCAATGTCAGGTGTGGCAATTGCATATGGACTAAGCAAGTTCTTGATGGGCAGCGTATCCGACCGAAGCAACGCCAAAAAGTTTCTTCCATTGGGCCTTATACTATCGGCCATTACTACCCTGTTTATGGGAACAAAAGCAGGACTATCGTCTATTGCCATTATGTTTTCCCTCCAGTTTCTCAACGGATGGTTCCAAGGCATGGGCTGGCCTCCTTGTGGAAGAGTAATGACGCACTGGTTCTCGCACAAAGAGAGAGGTACTAAGATGGCGCTTTGGAATGTAGCACATAACGTTGGCGGTGGTATTATTGGACCAATGTCAGCATTAGGTCTGCTATGGTTCGGAACGTGGCAAGCCGGGGTGTTCACATTCCCTGCGGTTGTTGCCATTGTAATAGCAATTTTTGCCTTTTTCCTCATAAAGGATACCCCTCAGTCGTGTGGCTTACCTCCTATCGAGGAGTACAAAAACGACTATCCAGCGACCTATTCCAAAAACTCAGAAAAGGAACTTACAACCAAGGAGATCTTCTTTAAGTATGTTCTAAACAACAGAGTTTTATGGTTCATCGCATTTGCCAATGCATTTGTATACCTAGTAAGGTACGGTGTGCTCGACTGGGCTCCCACCTATCTAAAAGAGGCTAAAGGATACTCGATAAAGGAAATTGGATGGGCATACTTTGCCTACGAGTGGGCCGCTATTCCTGGAACTTTGGTGTGCGGATACATAAGCGACAAGTTCTTTAAAGGTAAACGTGCAGTAACAACCATGCTATTTATGTTATTAGTAATGGCGGCTGTTTTCGTTTACTGGTTAAACCCTGCCGGACATCCTGTTGTCGATAGCCTTGCGCTAATTGCAATCGGGTTCTTAATTTATGGTCCGGTTATGCTAATTGGGGTACAAGCCCTTGACTTAGCGCCAAAGAAAGCAGCAGGCACAGCAGCCGGACTTACCGGATTCATGGGCTACATGATTGGAACATCTCTTTTGGCCAACGTTGCAATGGGCAAGGTGGTAGACACTTGGGGATGGACCGGAGGATTTACCATGCTAATTGCGGCCTGCATCCTTTCTATTGTCTTCATGGGCTTCACCTGGAAGAAAGAAAAAGAAGCAGAACTTAGAACAAACAATTCCTAGTCAATAACAACTAAAAACCTAAAAAAATGATTAAACGTCTGGTTCAACTAGGCTTTTGGGTGGGTGTCATCGCCATGACATCGTGCGAAAGCGAGCAATTTGCAGACCCAACTGCAGACTGGAAAGAAGTTGAAGTTCAACAGCTCTCCGCGGACATGCAAAAGGTGAGAGACTACGTTCCCAACAATGCAGTCAAGGTACAACCAGCTCCAGGGCGATTATCTTCGACCATTCGGGCGAAATCAAGGCCGTATCGCAAAAGCCTTTCGAGCAGCTATTCCCCAAACCCGGATGGGTAGAGCACGATCCTAACGAAATTTGGTACACCCAGGCATCGGTTGCCGCCGAGGTAGTTGCCAAAGCAGGTTTTACAGGGTTAGATATTGCTGCAATCGGCATCACCAACCAGCGCGAAACCACCATTGTGTGGGACCGCGAAACTGGATTACCCATATACAACGCCATTGTTTGGCAGGATAGGCGCACCGCTAAGTACTGCGACGAGCTAAAGGAGCAGGGACTTGCCAAAATGATTCAGGAAAAAACTGGGCTCGTATTGGACGCCTACTTCTCGGCAACCAAAGTAAAATGGATTCTCGACAATATAGACGGAGCGCGTTCGCGAGCCGAAAAAGGCAAGCTGTGCTTTGGCACGGTTGACAGCTGGCTTGTTTGGAAGTTCACCCAAGGTAAGCATCACATAACCGATGTATCGAACGCCAGCCGAACCCTCCTCTTCAACATAAACTCCATGCAGTGGGATAAGGAGCTGCTGGAGCTATTCACCATACCCGAGAGCATGCTTCCACAGGTGAAGTCGTGCAGCGAGGTATACTGCGAAACAGCAACCACCCTATTTGCAACGCATATTCCTATTGCGGGGATTGCCGGCGACCAACAGGCTGCGCTTTTCGGACAGCTTTGCCTACACGAAGGCATGGCAAAGAACACCTACGGAACCGGCTGCTTCATGATGATGAATACCGGAAACACACCCGTAAAATCGAAGAATAACCTGCTTACCACCGTTGCCTGGCAGATTGACGGCAAAACCACCTACGCCCTAGAGGGCAGCGTATTCGTTGGTGGAGCCGCCATCCAGTGGCTGCGCGATGGAGCAAAGCTTATTACCCACGCATCGGAAACCGAGGCAATGGCTACCAGCGTAGAGGATAACGGAGGCGTGTACTTCGTTCCGGCGCTTACCGGCCTTGGCGCTCCCTACTGGGACCAGTACGCCCGAGGAACCATGGTGGGCATTACCCGCGGCACCTCGCGTGAGCACATGGTACGCGCTGCGCTAGAGGCCATCGCCTTCCAGGTGTACGACGTGCTGGAGGCAATGGAGCACGACTCGGGTAAGGACTCGCACGAGCTCCGCGTTGACGGCGGCGCCGTTGCCAACAACTTCCTGATGCAGTTCCAATCCGACATCTTTGGCGGTAAGGTTATCCGCCCTAAGGTGCTCGAGACAACCGCTCTTGGAGCCGCCTACCTTGCAGGCTTGGCAGTGGGATACTGGGGAAGCACCGACGAGCTGCAAAAGCAGTGGTCTATCGACAAAGTATTTGAACCAAAAATGGACAAGCATAAGGCCGAGAAGCAGCTTAAGCAGTGGCATAAGGCTGTTGAGCGTGCCCAAAGCTGGATTGACCTGGACGAAGATTAGCATCATGCTGGCTGTGTATTTTTAATCAATGGTATCGCAGCCCAGGGCTGAAATAAGGGCTGCGATACTCTTTCAAGCTAACTTTTTAAATCGACGAAACATGAACGCACTAACCGCAGAATTCTTAGGCACAATGCTCCTTATACTAATGGGTGGTGGAGTAGTTGCCAACGTTGTACTAAAGGGAACAAAAGGTAATGGTGGAGGTTGGATTGTTATTACCACCGCTTGGGCGCTTGGCGTATTTATTGGGGTTACCGTAGCAGGGCCTTACAGCGGCGCACACCTAAACCCTGCCGTATCCATCGCGCTGGCCATTGCCGGCAAGTTTGCCTGGGCAAACGTTATGCCCTACATCGGGGCGCAAATGCTGGGCGCTGCTGCCGGAGCATTCCTGGTATGGCTATCGTATAAGGATCACTTCGATCAAACCGAGGATAAGGGTGCCAAGCTGGCCGTGTTCAGCACCGGGCCTGCCATCCGAAACTATACCGTCAACTTTATCTGCGAGGTAATCGGAACCTTTGCCCTTGTTTTTGTAATCCTATTCTTTACGGGTGCACAGATCGAAGGACCATCGGCTACCCCAATCGGGTTAGGCTCGCTGGGTGCGCTCCCCGTAACCCTCCTGGTTTGGGTAATCGGACTTTCGCTGGGTGGTACTACCGGCTACGCCATTAACCCTGCCCGCGACCTTGGCCCCCGCATTATGCACGCCATCCTTCCTATCAAGGAAAAGGGATCGAACGACTGGGCCTACTCGTGGGTTCCCGTTCTTGCGCCTATCGTAGGTGGAGCTTTGGCTGCAGCTGCCTTCATGTACCTCGTGTAGCAGTTAGGAACGCAGCTCAAACTACCAATTTATAACTTCAGAAAAGAATGATTAGCTGCTACTCCCCTCCTTGTTAAGGAGGGGTCGGCGCAGCCGGGGGTGGTTTAAGAATCTAAAAGATGTAAGTTAGCGACAACAACCTCCCCGCCCTACGGGCACCCCTCCTTGAAAAGGAGGGGAATAGCTTCGATTTCACCATTTGCTAGCCAGTAGCTCATCATTCCAGATTTAACGATCTAGACATTTTACTTAACCATCACTCGCCAAAGGCCCCTGCTTTTGGATGCAGGCTTTTTCACCCTAAATTTTCGACCTATGAAGCTATTTAAATCGATCATACTAGCGGTAGGAATGCTATCGGTGTTCCCGTTCGCACAAGCACAAGACTCGCCTGCTCAAGGCTCGCTCGACATGCACCTTCAGGTTAAGAACATGCACCTTTGGCGCGGCTACGCCGTTACCGAGGCGCCCATGACCGGGCTAAACGTGGCCTACATTAACCCCTCCAAGACCTTTAAGGTGGGCGTGTGGGGTGGTGCCGGATTCAACGGCGACTACCGCGAGTTCGACTACTACGTGGCCTACAACAAGGGTGGGTTTAAGTTCGAGGTGTGGGATATCTTCAACTTCTCGCCCGGCATGCCCACCAAGCTGTTCGACTACGACCAAAAGACGACCAGCCACTTTATCGACGTAACCCTCGGCTACCAGTTCGGCAAATCGTTTCCGCTGTACCTATCGGCTAGCACCATCGTGTACGGCAGAGACCTGGAATCGATTCCGAGCAGCCTACCCGGCGTAGGACCTCGCCTAGGCGACAACCGCTACTCCACCTACGTGCACGCCGAGTACCCAGTTTGCAACTACAACGGCTACGACCTGAAGCTGTACCTTGGCGGCGCATTTGCCCTTGCCGGACAGACGCAGAACTTCTACGCCTCCAAGAGCAACATCGTGGCTACGGGCTTCGTGGTGTCGAAGAGCCTTACCATCGGCAGCTACACCATTCCGGTATCGGCCACCGCGCTCTGGAACCCCGAGCTCAACAGCGGCAACATCCAGCTGGCCGTAGATCTATTCTAACGACTTTTGATGTAATTCCATTTTTTATTCATAAAAGCCAGATGCCGCGAGGTTTCTGGCTTTTTGGTATGTACAGAATTTAAGAATGGTTACCTAGTATTATCTCCGGGTTGCCACATTTTACCCTTCGATTACATGCTTTTTGGTGTCGGTTACAGTATCCCTGCACAAAAAATCCCCAAGAAGAATTGCACCTTCTTGGGGGTTCTAGCATATCGTTGTGCCTTTTCTGGCTTAACTTTCGGAGTAGCATCGTTCTGCTTCTTTCGTGCTACAGCTTCACCACCTTAACGTTGTCGAGCATCAGCAGGTTGATATCGCCGTTCATGTTGCGGTTGTGCCTTTCGTAGGTAAGCTTAAGGGCATTCTTTCCTCTCTTCAGATGCACTCGAACAGCGTTCGATCGGCTCCAGTCGCTCCATGCATCCTTTTCGACAATCGGGAAAACCATCGTAGCTACCTGCTTCCCGTTAACCCAAAGGGTACGAAGCGCGGCAGAGTTCCCGCAGCACATACGGTCGGTTCCATTGGAGTAGCGAAGGGTGAGCAGGTAGTCGCCCTCCTCGCCTACCGTTACAGGGATGAAAACCCTCGTATTCTTGGTAGTGGTCATCTCCACAAAACCTTTGCCGGAGAAGCTGGTATAGGGAAGTTCAGACTTAGGATTGAAGTCTTCGGCTTCGACGGTAAACGTTTTATCTTGAGGTTCTATAACAACAGGATTGCTAAGGAACGACTCGTACCCTTGCGCATCAACCGCCTTAACCTGATACTCGGTATAGCAGTCATCATTGCCAATAGCGTACGAGCTATTGGAAGTGTTTACTACCACTTTGCCGTTTCGGGTTACCGTATAGGCTACAGCGCCAGCCACGTTCTTCCACTCCAGCATTCCGGCGTTAAGCGCAACAATGGGAGTTGCAGGCGCAAAGTCTACGCTCCTTAGGTTCACCTTCGATGGGGCGAATGGCGCATTCTTCATTTTGATGCTAATGTTGAGAACGCCCGTAGCGCCACCGTCAACAAAAGGCGTCTGCTCTACCCCATTTACGGTGAACGAGGCAATCTCGTAACCAAATCCATCGACGGTTACGTTGATGGTAGCGTTGCGGTACTTAAAGTTGGTAAGCGTGTACTTCCCTGCATAGGCATGAGGGATTACAGGGGCAAAGGCAATACCGTTGGGTTCGAAGTTCATCCCCAGAATAACCTTGTAGGTCATTCCGATATTGGCGCCAACGCTCCACAGCTGGCGGTCGGAGTTGATGGCCGTTCCATGGCTATCGCCCGTTGATGCCACAAAGTTCTCCTTGTTGGTAAGGTACATGGCGGCGGCCCTATAGATGGAGGCCATGCCGTAGCTCAGCGCAGCCTCGTTCTTCACCTTTGCGGCGGCAATGTTCCAGAACGCCTGCACAAATGGCCACACGCTATTGTTATGGTATGGTCCAACCTCGGGGATTTGCGGAAAGATGCAGGTAGTGCCATACTCGGTAATGGGCGTATTCTCTACTACCAACTTTTGCCTATCGGCATCGGCCACATCGTATAGAACGGCTAGCGCCTCGCCGAGGGCCTCCGATCGAGGAGAAATCGACATAGAGTTAATGCCGTATAGGTACTGCCCGTAGTACCCCTTATCGCCCATCCACAGCTGTGCGTTGATGTTGCTCTTTACCTCATCGGCCAGCCTGCCGTACCTACCTCCCTTAATACCCAATATCGTTTCGATGCTGTTTAGTATGCTGTAGGTCTGAAAGTGTACCACTGTAGTTCCGAGGTTAGCCGAGCGGTAGATGTCAATAGGCTTCATCCACATAGGGTAGGTTTGCTCTCTCCAATCTAGGAATGAAGATTCGCCAAGCGGAAGGCTTCCGGGATAGAAGATCGTCTTAAGGTCGGCTTCTACCGTATTCTTTACTATTGGATAGATAGTTTCCAGCCATTTCCTGTCGCCCGTGTACTTATACACCTCCCAAGCGGCAAGCGCCCAGGTGTTGCGGTCGCTCGATATTGGCCACGACCCACCCGATCCGGTATCCTGAACAATATGGCCATCCTTGGTTTTGCGCATTAGCCCATTCTTTGCCACCTCCGGATCGGCAATGGCAATTCCAAGTATCGTAGCATAGCTAAGGTCGCGCGTCCAAACGCCACCCCAGCTCTTTCCGGTATCAAAGTATCCATCTTTTGTGCGAAGAAGATCCAGCTCGTTCAGCGTCATGTTATAGAGTGCATCAACCATAGGCACCGACGACTTTAGCTGCGGATAGTGGCTATTCTTTAAAACGATGGAACGCTTGTAGGCTCCTGTGGTGCTGCTAAACACGGGTTCATCGTTACCGTTGAAGGTAGAGTATAGCGTATCGCCCTTTAGAAAGGCACGATCGGCTTTCCACGTTACCATATCGGGGAAGATGGAGAAGTTGGGCGATGTAAAAATAGCCCTTTGCGACGGTTGCGAGCTGCCATTGAAGCAGGCTAAGCCGACAGCGGCAAGCAGTATAACTTTCAGCTTCATTAGAAAAGATTTTGTGCTGACTACAAATTTATACGATATCCATCGCCGCTACGATGACCTATGACGAATGGCCTACGCTAGCGGACATAAGCAACGTTTTTCTATGTAAAAGGTCGAAGATTGCTAATCCCAAACATACTTCCATTCGCCATTGGGCTGCCGCCGCCAAACGGTATGGAATATTCCTGTAGATGAAATCGGTTTTCCATCAGGGTCGATTGCCGAAAAGGTATACTTGCCATAGGTGTAGCCAAGCGTACCATCATCCGAGGCATCAACAAAATCGGGCTTCCACTGCAGCCTTACAGCAGTAACCTTGCTGCTGCGCATATGCTTTACAATGGCATCGATGCCAACCATAATTATATCGCTTCGGTTGATTACCGCATCGGGAGCCGCAAAGTGCTCGAATGCCACAGCAACACCGCTATCGGCTGCCATTTGCTGAAAGCGAGCCTCTGCTGCAAGAATCTCGGCCTTTGCCCTGTCCCTAGATGCTTGTGCAAAGGCAACGCTCACCCCACCAAGCAACAATCCGAAAACAATAACAACTCGTACCATAGAAGTATTATTAGCTTGCCTAAATATACAAAAAACAGGAGCCTGGAGTCCAGAATCCCATTCGTGTTCTTAAGTGGGATCCCCTTATATCCAATCCGGTTACCTCGTTCCCGCCAGTCTAGCCATTCTTCCCAAATGGGTTAATGGCTTTTGAGTATAGCCTTTTGCTATTCACCGATACCGAAATAATTGGGTGCAATAGAAAAGCAGCACGAGAAATCGAGCGCCTTTTTTGCTGATGTATGAAAAACCTAGCTGAAAATGTATCTACCGTTAGGGCCAACGCCAACCACATACTCCTTAACCTTGCTTCCAGTAGCGATATAACGAACCATTTTATTGTTGGCCGCTACTTTCCTGTCGGCAACCATGGCCATTACATCTCCATTCGAAGGACTAACTGCAAAACCGTAGAAGCTACCGCTAACGAAGAATCTCCTAGCTTGTATAAAAACCGATAACATTTCCTCCAAACGACGGCAGGACGCAAATAAGCCGCGGCAGATGCTGTATAAGCTCCGTCATTCGTTGTAAAAAGGGTGACATTCGGGGTATAAGGCGTTGTCAGATGGTATAAAAGTGCGATCATTCGGGGTATCAAGCCTTGGCAGATGGTATAAAAACGCTGTCATTCGGGGTATCAAGCCCTGTCAGATGGCATAAAAGTGCTGTCATTCGGGGTATCACGTCGTGTCTGATGGCATAAACGTGCTGTCATTCGGGGTATCACGTCGTGTCTGATGGCATAAACGTGCTGTCATTCGGGGTATCACGTCGTGTCTGATGGCATAAACGTGCTGTCATTCGGGGTATCACGTCGTGTCTGATGGCATAAACGTGCTGTCATTCGGGGTATCACGTCGTGTCTGATGGCATAAACGTGCTGTCATTCGGGGTATCACGTCGTGTCAGATGGTATAAACGTGCTGTCATACGGGGTATCACGTCGTGTCAGATGGTATAAACGTGCTGTCATTCGGGGTATCACGTCGTGTCAGATGGTATAAACGTGCTGTCATTCGGGGTATCAAGCCCTGTCAGATGATATAAACGTGCTGTCATTCGGGGTATCAAGCCTTGTCAGATGGCATAAACGTGCTGTCATTCGGGGTATCAAGTCCTGTCAGATTGCATAAAAATGCGATCACATGGAATAAAAATGATGGCTGATGCAATAAAAACGCTGCCACATGGGGTAAAAATTGGGGAAGATGCTATAAATGTTGAGTAAGATGCGGTGCAATGCCCTACGGCTAACGGCATAAAAGGTGGTGGAAAATGGTAGCAGCAGCATGGTTTAATAAAAAAGCCGCACGATTCCTCGTGCGGCTCTTTTGCTGATATATGA
The DNA here is from genome assembly GCF_004340205.1 of Acetobacteroides hydrogenigenes. Lineage (NCBI taxonomy): Bacteria > Pseudomonadati > Bacteroidota > Bacteroidia > Bacteroidales > Rikenellaceae > Acetobacteroides > Acetobacteroides hydrogenigenes. Next base: position 15,459 of record NZ_SLWB01000010.1, on the reverse strand, counting down.
AAAAACTAGAGTAATCCCTAAACAAGATGCTAGATTTTAGACGCTGGATAACCACAGAAGATCAACTTGGACAATTCTTTAATGTCAATTTCCGGTTTACTTCAGAATAGCTTACGCCTAAATTTCGATTAGCTTCTAATGGCTACATCTCATTATTCATAAATCCCTGCTTTTTCAGAACATCGAGCAGCAGGTTAGAGATGGCAACAAAGTCCTTTTTAGTGTAACGGTTATCGGTAAACACCTGCGCAAGCGTCTCCTTCCCATTTTCCTTGAGCAGCTTAAGGGTTAAGGGTTGCGTGTCGCGCTCGGCGTAAATCCTATCGATATCCGCAGGAGTATAATCGTTGTAAACTTCGCGATGAACAACCGCCTCTAGAGGAAGCCTATCTGTAAGCTCGGGCATTTCGCTAGGATAGCCCATTACAACGGTAGTGATAGGCACAACACCTTGGGGTAATTTCAAAATATCGATGATTCTATCGGCGGTGTAGGTTGTGGTGCCAAGGTAGCAAATACCCAAGCCCTGATTCTCGGCCTCCAGGCTCACGTTCTGCGATGCCAATAGCGCATCAATAGCAGCAACTACAAAAGCATGAAAGTTATCGTATCCGGGAGCTGCCTTACGCTGCTCGCACCACTTATTGAAGCGGTTAAAGTCGGCACAGAAGGTCATCATAACCGGAGCCTTGGTTGCAGGCTGGTTGAAGTGACAGGCATTAAGCGCCTCGCGGCACTCGCTATCGGTAGTTACAACAATGCTATACACCTGCATATTCCCAGTGGTCGAAGCGCGTACGCCAGCCTCAAGAATACGGGTTAGCTTTTCCTCCTCCACCTTTTGTTCGGTGAAGTTTCTAATCGAGCGATGAGTAAATATGGTATTCATACGTTTCCTTTTTTAGGCGCTAGAGATTAGTTAAGCTTTTTTGGTTTCATCAAATATTCGCAAAATTTCGTTGGCCATGCTGCTCCACGAGTACTTTGCCTTTTCTTTTTGCGCATTATCCGACATCTCGGTTTCGCGAGCGCGTTCGTAGAAATCAACAAGCGCATCGGCAATGCTAGGAGTGTTCGGCTCTACAACGTAGCCAACTTTTCCATCAGGAATAATCTCCGACAGGCCACCAACCTTGGTTACCAGCATTGGCTTATTGAAGTGGTACCCAATTTGGGTTACCCCACTTTGAGTAGCATGCTTGTAGGGTTGAACTACGATATCGGCAGCGCAAAAGTATCGACCAACTTCAGGGTCTGGAATAAATATCGGGTAGAAGATCACCTTATCCTTCAAACCAAGACGCTCCACCTGATCGTAGTAAGGCTTGGGATCGGCATAAAACTCTCCGGCAACCAGCAGCTTTAGCTTTTTGCTCTGCAAACGAGCATCTGCGAAGGCTTCAAGCAACCAGTCTAGCCCCTTGTAGTCGCGAACCAACCCGAAAAACAGCATGTAATCGAACGAAGGGTCGAGATTTAAAAGCTTTTTAGCCTCATCCTTAGGAATGATTCGGCCAAAATTATCGAATAGAGGGTGATGACAGAAACCAACAGGTCGCTTATAGCCAAGCGTTCCCAAATCTTTCCCAACGCTGTGCGACATTACCACAAAGCCATGCGTAGAGCCTAACCAGAACTTAGAAAGCAAGCGGTCGCCAATTCTTTTTTCGTGCGGGATAATGTTATCGGCAACAGAAACAACTTTGGTATGACCGTTACTCTTGGCTATTCGTGCAATAGATCCAAAGCAGGGGGCCATAAAGGGTAACCAGTAGCGAATAAGAAGAATATCCGGCCTTCTTTTACGTATTTTCAACCCTACATTTATCCATGTAAGCGGATTAATGGAGTTAACCGCAATATCGATGTCCAGCTCGGCTGGTTTGGGTTCTGCTGTATACTGTGTTTTTCCAGGAAAAAGGAACGAAGGATACTGTAAGCTAAAGGTATAGATTTTCACGCTATGCCCCATTCGCATAAGCTCTAAAGCCAACCTGTCGTTATTGGCAGCAATACCTCCTCGAAATGGATGAGCAGGACCTACTATTACTATATCCAAAGGTTTCGTCATGTTAAATGCAATGATAGCCAGCAAAATTGGCTCTTTTTATTGAAATTGCGAAATGCAAGCACCTCAGATCTTGCTCGTCGCAGCAATGTACTCCATTATAGCGTCAAAATCGTTTGGCGAGAACCACGTAATGTCGTTATAACGATTAAACCAGGTAATCTGCCGCTTTGCATACCTCCGCGAGTTTCTTTTGATGAGATCAACAGCCTCCTGTAGCGATGTCTTTCCATCGAAATAGTCGAATAGTTCGCGATAACCAACGGTATTGAGCGCATTTAAATCTCGAAATTGGTAAAGAGAACGCGCTTCTTCGAGCAGCCCATCCTCCATCATCACATCCACTCGCCGATTTATACGTTGGTAGAGTTCCTCGCGGTCGCGCTGCAAGCCTATCTTTACAATATTAAAGCTGCGCGTCTTCTCAAAATTCTTTCGGAGAGTAGAATAAGGCACCCCTGAAATAATGCACACCTCGAGCGCCCTAATTACGCGCTGATGGTTGTTCAAATCAATTGTGCTATATGAGTCGATATCCAAACGCTTAAGCCAATCTGTCAAAACGTCCAATCCTTCGTTCTTTAAGCGTTGTATCAACATTTCGCGAGTTTCACTATTTGTTGCAGGAATGGCGTCAATCCCCAAGCAAACCGCATCAATGTATAAGCCCGATCCTCCCGACAAAATAACGTAGTCTACCTCCTTAAAAAGGTTCTCGATGACCTCTACCGCATCAAACTCGTAACGGCCGGCCGTATAGGATTCTTGAATGGAACGAGAACCTATAAAGTAATGAGGAACGGCAGCCAGCTGCTCCGGTTCAGGAACCGCAGTTCCAATTCTCATCTCCTTATATATCTGCCGCGAATCCGACGAAACGATAGGGGCATTTAACGCCTTGGCAATGCTAATGCTCAAATCGGTTTTGCCGACAGCCGTTGGACCTATCAGCACAACCAGAGTTTTTTTACCCATTAGCACTAAAAATCATCGTCCGAATGCTCGTTGTAATCCTCATACGATTCGAAATCGTTGAAGTCCTCCATCACATCATCGTAGATAGAGTCTTCTTCGCTTGCGTTCTCAATTTGGAAAGGAGGCTCACCCACAGAATAGGTAATAATTGGGTACTTCACGCTTGGGTCTAGCTTTTTATGCTCAAGTACTTCAAGAAAGAGGCTTCTGTCGTTGTAAATATCAAACGTATAGAGCAAACGCTGATTTTTTTCCTTTACAACCTCCTTTAATGTTACTACATCCATAGGAACAGGAGCATCTTCCATGTCATCAGCCTCTTCTCCTATCTCAAAAAGGGTGTACTCACGAAGCTTATTCCACTCATGATCTACCGAAAAGAATGAGGCCATTTGCGAAGAATCGAAGTTCAGGTCGGACTGTATAAGCTGGTGAAGATCAAAAAGGGTATTCTCTTCAGATATTTCGTAATCACGAGCAAAGCTATCCACATCGCCTGACAATGCTCTGAATTTAAAAACCATATAAAAGATTTTAGTCGTTAATTATTCCCCAAAAATAAAAAATATAGAATGAACAAAGCCACTATTGCAAAAGCTTTGTTTTACTAATGATTTTTGTACATTTAGAAAAATATATAAGTAAAAACCGATTGAATATGCGAGCAGGAGCATTTGTACACGAAAACCTCCGAATATCATGGCTTTCCATAAGGTCGAACCCGCTAAGAACAATCCTTACCATTGTTATTATTGCAATCGGACTTATGGCCTTGGTTGGTATCACAACAGCTATAGATTCTATAAAAAGTTCCATCACCAGCACCTTTTCTATGATGGGGGCCAATTCCTTTACCATAACAAGCCGCGACTTTAACATACGCGTAGGTGGTGATTCTCGAGGACGCGTAAGGAACAATCCCAATGTCTCGTACAATGAAGCAATCCAATTCAAGGAAAGATACGAGATGCCTTCGAACATCAGCATCTACATGCGAATAGGTGGAGCCAGAATTATTCGAGGAAATGGTAACGAAACGAATCCCAACAACACCATTGTTTCCGCAGATGAAAACTTTATAACCAACTCTGGATATGAGATGGAGAAAGGGCGAGGAATAGTTCGATCGGAGGTAGAGAACCTAAACCACGTGGCGGTGATTGGTCAAGATATTGCAAAAAAGCTATTCCCGAAAAAAACCGATGCCACAGGGGAAATTATCAATACTGTAGGCGGGAAATATAGGGTAGTAGGAGTCCTTAAAAGCAAAGGAGGAATGATGGGCGGAGGTACAGACCGAATGGTTATTATACCTGTCACCATAGGCAAAACGCTGCGCGCTCGCGAGCAATCCTCCTTCTCCATATTGGTCATGCCAAGAAACCCAATGCACTTTAAGGAAGCTCCAAAGCAAGCCGAAGGGCTATTCCGATCCATTCGAAAGCTCAGAGCTACAGATCCATCGGATTTCAACATCATAAAAAGCGATGCAATAGCAAAAGTTCTTATCGAAAATCTAAAGTACGTTACCTATGCGGCTACCCTCATCGGCTTTATAACCCTGCTTGGTGCTGCCGTTGGCCTAATGAACATTATGCTTGTTGCAGTTGCAGAAAAAACGCAGGAGATAGGGGTTCGAAAAGCCATAGGAGCAAAATCTAAAAACATCAAGCAGCAGTTCCTTTTCGAATCGATTATGATATGCCAAATGGGGGGGATGCTGGGTATTATACTAGGTGTTTTAATTGGCAACGTAATATCATCATTAATAGGGAGTCCTTTTATTGTTCCCTGGGGATGGATTGCCATTGGGATTCTGCTAAGTTTTGGGGTAGGTTTAGCCTCTGGATACCTTCCCGCCGTAAAGGCAGCACGACTTGATCCAATTGAAGCCCTGAGGTACGAATAGATAGAAAAGCTCTAAAAATAAAAAGGCCGACAATTGTCGGCCTTTTTATTTTATATAGTACTAGACTATTTTACAGTGCTCATGTGGGCGATAAGGTCAAGAACCTTGTTTGAATAACCCCACTCGTTATCGTACCAAGATACTAGCTTAACAAAGTTAGGGTTAAGCATGATACCAGCCTCAGCATCGAAGATAGAGGTGCGTGGATCAGAAATAAAGTCGGTAGATACAACAGCATCTTCAGTGTATCCTAGAATACCCTTCAACTCGTTCTCAGAAGCAGCCTTAACAGCAGCCTTGATTTCGTCGTAGGTTGCAGCCTTCTCGATACGGCAAGTTAGGTCAACAACAGATACGTCAAGAGTTGGAACGCGGAAAGACATACCAGTAAGCTTACCCTTAAGTTCAGGGATAACTTTAGTAGCAGCCTTTGCAGCACCAGTTGATGATGGGATAATATTGCCATTAGCAGCACGACCACCTCTCCAATCCTTAGCAGATGGAGCATCTACAGTCTTTTGAGTGTTGGTAGTAGCGTGAACTGTAGTCATAAGACCCTCAATAATACCAAACTTATCGTTGATAACCTTAGCAAGAGGAGCTAAGCAGTTAGTAGTACAAGATGCGTTTGATACGAATTGCTCACCCTTGTAGGTTGTGTGGTTAACACCCATAACGAACATTGGGGTATCGTCCTTTGATGGAGCAGACATTACAACACGCTTTGCACCACCTTCGATGTGAGCTTGGCAAGCGTCCTTGGTAAGGAACAAACCTGTAGACTCAATAACATACTCTGCACCTACAGCACCCCAGTTAATATCGGCTGGGTTCTTGCAAGCTGTTACACGGATAGCGTTACCATTAACGATAAGCTGTCCATCTTTTACTTCTACAGTGCCATCAAAACGACCGTGAACAGAGTCGTACTTTAGCATGTAGGCCATGTATTCAACATCGATAAGGTCGTTGATTGCAACAACTTCCATATCATTACGCTTTTGTGCAGCACGGAATGCTAAGCGTCCGATTCTTCCGAATCCGTTGATACCAACTTTGATTTTAGCCATAGCTTAAATGTTATAATGAAATAAATTGCTGTTTATCGATTCACAAAGATAGCAAATTAGAGGATACATCAACCCCCAACAAACAGCCCAACAATTGTAATAGTATAAAATATTACTAATTTACATTGTTGATCTTAAAAATCTTAGATGATTCAAACGACAGCCAGCCAACTAAAACGCCCTCCCTTAAGGGCTTGTAAGAATTCCCCTGAAAAGTTACACTAGAAAGGTCAAAGAAATACTACCTCCGATTTGGTGCTTGTGGGTATGCAGGACAAGGCTTTGAAGAACTTGCACATGACGACACAACTCCAGATAAAACAACCAATGCTAGCAGAACAACTAGTAACTTCTTCATTATTATCATGTTTTTAGTACAAAAAAACTCGTTAACTAATACTGCGAATCTAGTATTTATCTGGCGATCTTTAAAATTATCCCCAAACAATTTTAAAGATAAAATTTTTTTTTCAGAAATGGGGGGAAGTATAGGAATTTAGATGACCGCTAAAAAAAGGGAAGTGATACTAATCTTTTAAGAAAGCTTCAAAACAGCATCCTCTTTCCAGGTAGAAAAGAGACGCTGTCAACAAAAAAGGAGCCCTTGCTAAGGGCTCCTTTTTTACATTTTATCTTACAATCTTTTGTCTATTTGGTAGCTATTACGCTCACTAGAACTTCTTGAAACCAATTCTCCAAGAAAACCTGTAAGAAAGAGCTGCACTCCTATAATAACCAATGTTAGCGAAATGTAGAATAGAGGCTGGTCCGTAACTTCTCTTACCTTCATATGGTTGGCTAGATGGTATATCTTTTCGCCAATCATAAATCCGGATAAGATACCTCCCACTAAAAAGGTTATTATGCCAAGTGTTCCAAAAAAGTGCATTGGCTTTTTACCGAATTTAGACACAAACACAACTGAGAGCAGATCCAAGAACCCATGAATAAAACGCTCCCAACCAAACTTTGTGACGCCATACTTTCGAGCCTGATGCTCTACCACTTTCTCTCCAATTCGCTTAAAGCCAGCCTGCTTTGCAAGAACGGGAATATAGCGGTGCATCTCTCCATAGACTTCAATGCTCTTAATAACTCTACGTCGATACGCCTTAAGCCCACAGTTAAAATCGTTGAGCTTAATGCCGCTAACCAAACGAGCTGTGGCGTTAAAGAACTTGCTAGGAAGCCTCTTCCCGATGGGATCGTAGCGCTTTTGCTTCCAACCCGACACAAGGTCGTACTTTTCTTCAACTATCATTCGGTAAAGCTCAGGGATCTCGTTAGGGCTATCCTGCAAATCGGCATCCATGGTAATCACCACATCGCCTTGAGCCGCATCGAATCCTGAATATAGCGCAGCCGATTTCCCATAGTTGCGAAGAAAACTAATTCCTCTAACAAAGGAATACTTTGAGGCCAACTCTTCAACAACACTCCAAGAGTCATCGGTACTTCCATCGTCGACCATAATTACCTCGAAAGAGAAGCCGTTGGCTTTCATAACCCTATCAATCCACTCTGCCAATTCGGGGAGCGACTCCTCCTCGTTGTACAACGGAACTACTACCGAAATATCTAACTTACTCATTAGTCAAATTTTACCCTTAAAACTCTGTTCCTAAAAAACAGGTGCACTTTTCTTTACAAATAAAGGTGCAAATAGGATAATTAGCAAGTTAAAAATCAAAATAGACTTAAGCTGTGAAACCAAGAAGGCTCCGACTTCCTTAGCCTTCATTATTTCATCAATGGCCTCGTCAACCTGCGCTTGAGGAACATTCTGAGCTTCCATAAAGTTTTGCATTCTTACCGCCATGTTATCAATGTACGATGGATCTATAACATACTGGTAAAAGGCGCTGAAAACGGAGGAGATTATGCTTGCCACTAACCCCACTACCAGGGTGTACACCAGCGCATCGGCATACTTCATCCTGTTATCGAGCTTTTCTTTACGATACTTGATCGAAAGAACCACTACCAAAATGTAAGTCAAAATAAAAGAAAGAATACCCAATACCCCCATCATTATAAATGAAGGATTCATTACAAAGATCAGGACAGCAATGACAATTGGAACTAATGACACGTAAACACCATTCATTGATGCCGATTTAAGCATCTCTGATGTCGATACCTTTACTTCTTCTTCCATAAGTTTGCGTTTAATGGTTAATGATTGTCAAAGATAGCAGTTTTGGCGAATGCCTGCATATTTTATTTGGCTTCTTCGGATTTTGTTGTACTTTTGTGCCCGGGTAAGTCTTACACGACCAGCTCCTGCTGAATCCCCCCAGGACCGGAAGGTAGCAAGGGTAAGCGGTTGTAGCGGTGCGATGTAAGTAGCTTACCCTTTTTTGCGTTTATACCCAAACGCAACGATACGCGAGCATTAAACTATTCAATAAAAAGGCCTCGAAGAAGCATTCTTCGAGGCCTTTTAGCATTAATGCTTTTACGAGACCTATCTATACATTAGGAATTGCTGAAACACCTAAGTAAAATGCGATCAGGCAAAACTGCTGAGTTGCCAAACACTCCTCAAAGTTAACTCCGCCCCTAAATCGTTTAAAGAAAATCTCCATAATAATACGAACGGCAACCAGAGGTATAATCGCAAACCAAATTTTCAACTTAAGCGTTAGCAAAAATGGAAGAGTTCCTGTAGCCAGAACAATAAGCCAGCCATCTATACCCAACTTACTAAAAGCCGGGGCGGCATCGTATCCTTCCTTTGGCCGTAGGTACCTATTGGTATCTATTAATGTAATGGTTGCCAAGCGCGATAAGCTTTCGCCCGAAAGGATAATCCAAGGAACCAAAGCGGGGCTTAGCTCTTGCAGTATTGCAAACTGAAGTATCAGCGCTAGCGCAACACCAAGAATACCTTGTATGCCAATTTGCTTATCGGTCCTATTTTTAACGTAGAAGCGTTGCCCATGCCTACCTCCTAGGTTATCGAAGAAATAGGCTAAGCCTCCTTCCTGCAAACCTCCTGTCAAAAAAACAGAAAAGGTTAACGCAATGGCAACCGTAACGGGTTGGGTAAATAGGAAATCGACCAAGTAGAATACCAGCGCAACAAGCCCACCAACAATCCATCCTACAATAGCATAAAATGGAGCGGTTCTCCCGTATTCCACATGGGAGATTGACATCCATCGTGCAATAGGAATTCGGGTGAACAGAGATATCGTTGCAGCAATTCTTCGAAACATTATTAATGCAGACTTTGGGCTTAGCGGTGATATTTCACACAAACTTATGAAATGAAAAGCGAAGAGTACAGGTTGTTGGCTACTTTTTGCGGCTAGAGAACCATTTTTTTGCAGCACCTACCTTCTTTTCGGGCTTTGTTGATGCTCTTTCTTTTGAATCAGCCTTTTTAACGAGACCTGTTTTACCCGACTGCTTACCTCCCTTAGGCGCTCGCTCATATTCCTTTTCTGCCGGAACTGGTTTGGACTTTTTTTCCTCTGTCCCTAGGTTTCGACCTATACGTTTAGAGCGAAATTCGGGCTGTTTCTTTTCTGCCACAACCTTTTCAACAAATCGAAGCGGCTCTCCGTCAATTCGAATAAAGTCTGTTTTAAAAGCTTTATCGCCCACTTCTGCGGTATGTCCATTAACGGTAACGCGTTCTTGCGCAATATACTCGTCGGCCTCTCGACGCGAACAAAACCCAGCGTCGCTAATTAGCTTATTAAGGCGAACGGCATCCTTTTTACGTTGTTGCATAAAATTTGATGTTGAAAGATGCAGTAGTTATACATCCAGCCACGAAGTTAGCTATTTCTGCCAACATACTCCAAACGCCTTACATCTAGCGTTAATCGATTGTCGTAGGATTGTTACAGAAGGATACAATAGCATGGCTAGCTCATGCCTAAGCTTAGAAACAAAAGGTGCAGAGATAGTGGATAATCCATTCACTCCGCACCTGTTTCTGAATAAGGCATTTTGCAAAAATATTCTTTTACCGATTGTAGCAAACATTATTGCAAAAAAAAATTAACATGATACGGTTAGCATTTAGCAAAAGCCGAAAAGTGGGGCACTTTTAGGAAATCTGAAAAGAAAAAAGCTAATTCGCCTTTGAGTACATAAATTAAGCCTATCTTTGCGCCAGTTTTGGTTTCCGCCATATGCGGGGCGAAAAGGGAATCGGGTGAAAATCCCGAGCAGTTACCGCTGCTGTAAGTTCTACCAAAACCTTTTATCACCATCCAAATGCCACTGTCCGGTTGGGACGGGAAGGCCGATAAAAGGGGAACAAGCCAGAAGACCTGCCAGAACGTGAACATTTATAGCTTTCGGATAAAGGGCTTGGTGTAATTCTTTTACATTGCTTACAGCATCACATCTTTTTATTCGCAGGTTTTAAATGGTTGAATCGCTAACGATTTTGATCATTTGTAAAACATGTTACTTAACGTTCTTCTTTTTAGCGCGCTTTCCATTCCAGGGAATCTTCCTGAGGAAAGGCCCATTGCGGATACCATACACCTTAAAGAGGTAGTGGTAAGCAGCAAACTTAAGCGCTACACGTCGGGGCTATCGCTAAAAATAGTTTCGCCAACCGAACTTCGGCAGAACAGCAGCATGCTACTCTCCGAACTGCTTACCAGCCAAGCTGCGGTTACGGTAAACAGCTACAGTCCGGGAGGGACCTCGAACGTGTCGATGCGCGGATTAAACTCTTCGCATACGGCCGTGCTCTGGAACGGCATCAACCTGCAGAGCACCATGAACGCCGGGGTTAACTTCGGAAGCATCCCTACCTTCTTTGTAGATCAAGTGGTGGTACAGCAGGGCGGAAACGGCGCGCTGTTTGGCAGCGGTGCCATTGGCGGAGTTATTCACCTGGACAACACCCTGAATCTTGGCGAAGGGCATAGCGGCGAGGTGATGCAGTCGGTAGGTAGCTACGGCCTTTCGTACACCGGAGCCAAGCACACCTACAGCGGCTCTAAAATGGCGCTATCCACCCGACTATTCTACACCGAAGCCGAGAACGACTACAAAGTTAACAGCAGCGACAACCGCGATAGGCAGATAAACGCCCGCTACTCCAAGGGCGGAATCATGGAAACCGGAACATTTGCGCTTACTGGCAACGACAAGCTGGTGGTATCGGTTTGGGGACAGGACGGATACAACCAGTACCCCCCGATGGTGAGCAACACCATGAGCAGCGAATACGACTACAACCGTTTTCTTAGAGCAGCAGCGCAATGGCAAGCTACGCGCCATCGGGTTCGCTTCAACGTAAAGTCGGCACTCTTTAACGACTGGCAGAAATACCGCAATCCGGGCATAGAACGATCGAATCACCATACCACACAGGGACAGCTGGAGGGCGAAGCCATTGTGACCCTTAGCGCGGGCAGCACGCTGGAGGGCGGTATAAACGCATCGTACGAGAGAGCCTCCTCTACCAACTATCCTGACGCCAAAGAGCGATACCGACCTGCCGGTGTGCTTGGATATCGCTTCCGCACCAGCAATGGTGGGTTCGAGGCATTTGCAAGCATTCGGCAGGAGCTTATAAATGGCGATGCATCGCCTATGACTTGGTCGGTAGGTTTACAAAAAAGGCTACTACCTGGGCTACAGCTAAGGGGGAACGTATCGCGAAACTACCGAGTGCCTTCGTTTAACGATCTGTACTGGACGGGATGGGGAAATCCGGATCTGAAACCGGAAGACGGCTACGGCGAAGAGCTGGGGCTGGACTACCTGTACATGAAGAAAGGGTTCTTGCTTTCGGTAAAGACGGCTGCATTCAACAACAACGTCGACAACTGGATTCTGTGGATGCCAAGCGGGTCGATCTGGACTCCTCAAAACGTGAAGTCGGTATGGTCGAGAGGTGCCGAGGCCAACATTACGGCCAAGCAGCAGCTGAATCGTACCACGCTGGGGGTGGATCTCTCGGGGCTGTTTACGCGATCGACCGATCAGACCTCGGGATCGGCTGTAAAAGGACAGCAGCTTCCGTACAAGCCGAAATACAAAGGAAGCGCCGCTATTTACCTTCAAACAAAGTGGTATAGCATCCGGTACGCACATTCGTATACGGGTAGGCGCTACTACATCAGCAACACCGACTGGCTGAATCCGTACAGCATAGGCTCGGTTGTGGTTGAAGCACAGATGCACTTTAGCTGGGGCGGTATGCGACCATTCGCACGGATAGATAACATCTGGAACAGGGACTACCAAATGGTAAAAGGCTACGCGCTACCGCTAAGAACCTTCCAAGCCGGAGTATCCGTAAGCTTTGGAAAGCAGAGGTAGCCTCAGCATATACCGACAATAGAAGTAATCAACAATAAACCAACAATAGAAACATGAAAAAGCTACTTTACGCGGCCCTTCTGCTAGGTGCTGCAATACAGTTTACAGCTTGCGATGATGATGATTCGCCTGCAAAACCTAAGCAACGCTACGACCTTACCCAAGGAATGGTGATCGTCAACGAGGGAAGCTTCGGAAAGAATGAGGCATCGATTTCGCTCTACTACACCAACGGCGATAGCCTTGCCAACGACGTTTACTATAAGGTGAACAAGGAGGAGTTGGGTGACGTACTCCAAAGTATTGCGGTGGCAGATACTTCAGCCTATTTAGTTCTCAACGGATCGAACAAGATAGTTGCCGTAAGCAAGTACTCCTGCAAGAAATACGCTATGATTCCAGTAGAAGGTCCTCGCTATATGGTTGTAAATGGAAAAACAGGCTATGTAAGCGCTTGGAAAAATGATGAGATAGCTATAGTTAATCTTAAAGAGAATAAGGTTACGGGGTCTATTAAAGTAGGATCTGATCCAGAAGGAATGGTTATTTATAATAATAAGCTTTATGTAGCCAATAGCGCTGGAAGCGGTGGTAAAAATAACACCATATCGGTTATCAATCTTAGCAACAACACCATTGAAAGAACCATTAATGTAGCAGATTCTCCTAAAGCATTTGTGGTAGATAAGACAGGAGTAGTATGGGTTGTATGCGCAGGCTATACCGATTGGACAAATTCAGCAAATAGCACTAAAGGTGCTATTTGCAAGATTAATCCATCTAATTATGAAGTTACTAAAATTAACATAGAAGGCTTTAATCCTGATAGACTTCAGATAAGCAGCACCAAGGATAAGCTTTACTATATAGGAAGCTATGGAGCACCCGGTATCTTCCAAATGGACATTGCGGCAGCTGCGGCTCCAACAAAGCCATTCATTAGTGGCGATTTTTATGGATTAGCCATCAATCCTTCTAATGGTGAAATAATGGCTATGACTGCTCCTTATACCTCTCTTACCCACAAGATGATTCGTTACAATAGTACCAATGGCGAGAAAATAAAAGAGTACAATGTTGGTATTTATCCTAACGGCGGATACTTCTTCAACTAGTTTTTTCATACATCAGCAAAAGAGCCGCACGAGGAATCGTGCGGCTTTTTTATGAAACCATGCTGCTGCTACGAGACTGTTCATGCAACTGTGTCTGCAAAATGATAACGTTAACTTTGCAGACACAGTTGCATGAACAGTCTCAATATAGAAGGTACAATTCCATAAATATACCCCATCTGTCACCATTTTTACCCCATGTGACAATGCTTTTATTACATCTGTCACCATTTTTATCGCGTGTGACAGCACTTTTACTACAGATGACGGAGCTTTTATTGCATATGACAAGACCTTATACCCCGAATGCCACCATTTTTATTGCATCTGTCGTCATTTTTAATCCATGTAACAGCACTTTTATGCCATCTGACAAGGCTTGAGACCCCGAATGATTGCATTTTTATACTATATGACAAGATTTAAAACTTCGAATGACAGCGTTTTTATATTGCATGATACCATTACCACCCCGTGTAATAGTTTTTATATAATTTTTTCCATAGCTATTTTCGAGTCTGCTGTTACTTTAGAGATATGCTATAGGCTTTATACCTTCGAAGTGTATCCTTTTATATAATTAGCAGCAGTCCGTTCCCCTGTACAATACTATTTTACCCATTCAGAACGCCTCTTCCCCCCTTGTACATTCTCACATAATTAATGTTTGTTATATTTTACTATCCGTAGTAAATATCAATATAAATTTATTTGTATTTTTAATTTGTTAACGTTTAAAAAGCCACTAAAAGTTGAATAGCAATGAACAGCAAGCAAGAAACCAAGTATGTAATGGAGCAGTCTACCCGCGATTTCTTAGGTAGAAACAAGGAAATTACCGATAAGCTTCCAACATTTAACGTTCTCTTCCCTCGGTTTACCAGCAATCTCCAGCAAATTGGGGACATATGCGGGTTAAAGGTGGCCGACAAAACAGGAACGGCTGTAAAAAAGGAGCAGCTACGTACCAGCCTAGCTACAAAAGCCTTTGGCATTGCCATCAAAACCGAAGCTTACGCTAAGATTAACGGTAATCCCGTGCTGGCAGCAGAAGTACACTTCACCGAATCGGAGCTGCTGCATGCACCCGACTCCAAGCTCATCGATAAGGCAAACCTTATTTACATAAAGGCAAATGCCAATATCAGTAAGCTGGCCGAATACGGTGTAACGCCCGAAATGCTAACAGAGCTTAAGGATGCAACTACGCTCTTTAACAACGAAATCCCATCGATGCGCATCGAAAGAAACGAATCGAAGGCTGCCACCCATCAGCTGAACCGAATCTTTACGGAGAATGACGAAATTCTCGAGAAGATCGATCTTTTAGTTGAAGTTGTTCGCACCACTCATCCTGAGTTTTACAGCCAGTACAAGAGCATCCGCAAGGTTCAGGGCAAGAAATCAACGACGCTATCGCTGACAACAAAGATCGTAAGCGCCTCCAATGGCGAACCCATAAAGGGTGCAAAGGCAACCTTCTTTGCTGCATCAAAAGCAGCAGTAGCATCGGCAACAAAAGAATCTAAACCCATCGTAAAGAAAACTGCCGAAAAGGGCATCTTTAAGGTTAAGAGCTTACCCGAAGGAACCTATACCGTTATAATTGAGAAGTCAGGGTATGCAACCATTACCGAAACCGTAAGCATATCGGATAATGAAATGACAACGCTGGATATAAAAATGGATAAGAACTAACCATAAACGAAAAAGCCTCCGCAAATGCGGAGGCTATCTTTTTTAACGTGCGCTCGATATAACGTACAATATTACCCATAGTATCATCCCGTGCTTGTCACGGAAACTTTAGTTCGGCGTAGCCAATCTAAAATCTAGTCCGAAGGACTTCTTTCTACAATTCCAAATTTATTATAGACCATAAAAGACCTTCGGTCTACTATTTAGATGCCGGGACAAGCTATTGCCGTCAGATACTATGATTAAATCCAAGGATTAC
The DNA here is from genome assembly GCF_004340205.1 of Acetobacteroides hydrogenigenes. NCBI lineage: Bacteria > Pseudomonadati > Bacteroidota > Bacteroidia > Bacteroidales > Rikenellaceae > Acetobacteroides > Acetobacteroides hydrogenigenes. Next base: position 62 of record NZ_SLWB01000010.1, on the reverse strand, counting down.
GATCATTTTTTTATCTTTGCAGCAACCAAAAGAAGGCTAAAGCCGATTCGTTAGGCCGAAGT